>NZ_LSIW01000037.1:0-168902 GCF_001556435.1 Streptococcus sp. CCH5-D3 | reverse complement strand
GCTTACCTGTTTGGGTTTGACCTTGTTTACCTGTTGTTTCAACTGGTGTCGCTGTCGGTGTAACTGGTGTTACTGTTGGGGTGTAAGTCGCAGAGGCTTTGGTTCCGTTCTTGTCTTCACGAACAACCGTTACAGCCGGTGCAGTTCCGACAAATGATTTCTCAGGAACAAATGTCACCGTACCGTCGGCTGCTACTGTGTAAGTACCAACTCCATCAACTGTCTTAGTCGTTGAACCATCATCAAATGTTGCTGGAACATCTTCATTGATAGCTACTGTTTTCTCAACACCATCAACGGTTACTGTTCCACCCTTGAATTCAGGTTTACCAGTTTGAGTAGCACCTTGGATATCTTCTGTTTCAGCTGGTGTTGCTGTCGGTGTTACCGGTACGATTTCAGGCGTGTAAGTTGTGTCCACCTTGATACCGTTTGAGCTTTCAGCTTGAACCTTGGCCGGTGTTACTACACCTGTGTATGATTTATCAGTCGGTGTGAAAGTGACTTGACCAGTAGCTGAATCGATAGAGTAAGTACCGATTTCAGTTGTACCATCAGCAGCATAAGCTGGTGTACTTGTCACTTCATTGCCATCATTATCCAAAAGGGTGTAGCTATTATCTTTGATCGTAATAGCTTTATCTTCACCATTCACTTGAACAGTTGTTCCTGCGAAGGTTGGTGTGCCTGTTTGAGTGGCACCTTGGATATCTTTAGATGTAGCTGGTTGAGCTGTTGGAACAGCCGCTACAACTGTTGGTGTGTAGGTTGCATCGGATGTAATTGTTGCAGTCTTACCGTTAGCATTTGTAATAGTAGCAGTTGCCTGAACAGTTACTCCTTTTGCAGTACCAACAAAGTCTTTTTCTGGCGTAAATGTTACTGCTCCAGTCGTTGGGTCGATAGTATAGCTACCTTCACCTGCTACTATCACTGTTGTTTCATCAGTTGGTTGACCAGTTGCGGGATCCACCAATTTCTTGCTTGTGATTTCAGCAGTCTTATCATTACTCAAATCAAAGGTTGGTGTTTGGGTTTGAGGAACGTTTTGAATATCCGCAGAAACCTTGTCTGTAGGAGTCACTGTAATTGGTGTTACTGTTGGTGTGTAAGTCGCTGAAGCTTTTGTTCCGTTCATGTCTTCACGAACGACTGTAACCGCTGGTGCTGTTCCTGTAAAACTTGGTTCTGGAACAAAGGTAACTGTTCCGTCCGCTGCTACTGTGTAGGTACCAACGCCATTTACTGTCTTAGTTGTTGAGCCATCATCAAAGGTTGCTGGAACGTCATCATTCATTGGCACACGGCTATCACCTGCAGTGAATTCAGGCTTACCTGTTTGAGTAGCACCTTGAATGTCTGTAGTTTCTGCCGGTGTTGCTGTTGGTGTTACAGGTGTTACTGTTGGTGTGTAGGTTGCTGAAGCTTTTGTTCCGTTCTTATCTTCGCGAACAACAGTTACAGCTGGTGCAGTTCCGACGAATGATTTTTCTGGTACAAATGTAACTGTTCCGTCTGCTGCTACTGTGTAAGTACCAACACCTTCTACTGTCTTAGTTGTTGAGCCATCATCGAAGGTTGCTGGAACAGCTTCATTGATTTCAACAGTCTTCTCAACACCATCAACTGTTACAGTTCCGCCCTTGAATTCAGGTTTACCTTTTTGAGTAGCACCTTGAATGTCAGTGGTTTCAGCTGGTGTTGCTGTTGGAGTTACTGGAACGATTTCTGGTGTGTAAGTTGTATCAACTTTAATACCGTTTGAACTTTCCGCTTGAACCTTGGCTGGAGTTACCGCACCAGTGTATGATTTATCAGTCGGTGTGAAGGTTACTTGGCCAGTTGCTGGGTCAATTGAGAAAATACCGATTTCAGTTGTACCATCTGCTGCATAAGCTGGTGTGCTTGAAACTTCGTTACCGTCATTATCCAAAAGCGTGTAGCTATTATCTTTGATCGTAATAGCTTTATCTTCACCATTTACTTGGACAGTAGTTCCTGCAAATGTTGGTGTTCCTGTTTGTGTTGCACCTTGAACATCTTTAGAAGTTGCAGGGCTTGCAGTTGGAACAGCAGCTACTACTGTTGGTGTGTAACTTGCATCTGAAGTGATGGTTGTTGTCTCGCCGTTGGCATTTGTAATCGTAGCAGTTGCCTGAACGGTCACACCTTTAGCAGTACCAACAAAGTCTTTTTCTGGAGTGAAAGTTACCGCCCCAGTTGTTGGATCGATTGTATAGCTACCTTCACCTGCTACATTCACTGTAGTTTCATCAGTAGGTTGACCTGTTGCTGGATCTACCAATTTTTTACTTGTAATTTTCGCAGTCTTGTCGTTACTCAAATCAAAGGTTGGTGTTTGTGTTTGAGGAACGTTTTGAACATCTGCAGAAACCTTATCTGTAGGAGTCACGGTGATTGGTGTGACAGTTGGTGTGTACTTAGCAGTTGCAGTCTTAAGAGCATTATCTGGCACTCTACCATCTTTGTCGCGACCAACAGGAGCCGTAAGAGAAACTGTTACACCCTTGGCAGTTCCAGTAAATCCTGGCTCTGGTACAAAGGTAACCTTACCAGTCAACTCGTCTAGATAGTAGATTCCTTCTCCTTCTACAGTCAAAACAGGATCATTGATGACATTTCCAGTCGTTGGATCGACAAACTTAGCCGGATAATCAAAATCAGGTGTGATTTTAACTTTATCACCATTACTGTTTGTTCCTTCAATAGCGAATTCTGGCGTACCAGTTTGACTAGCTCCTTGAACATCCGTAGATGTCTTGTCTTCCCCTTCAAGTTCCTTCGGAGTAACAGTTGGAATGTATAGACCATCCATGTTATCCAAGACTTCATTAATAGAAGGAAGTGCAACTTTGTCTTTTGAAAGCCAATCAGTTGTATAGCCGTTGTTATCCGTACGACGGATTGAAATACCATCTGCTGTTCCTACAAAGTTATCTTCAGGAATAAACTCAACATCAACATCTGTACCTTTGGCAGTGATCTTGTATTTTCCTTGACCCGCGACAGCATAATAACCATCTGCTCCTGGAGTAACAACTTGTTTCGTTTTGTTGTCAATCATAACCGGAGCAACGGATTCATCGATAACGGCATTTTCAGTACGGCTGTATTTAGACATACCTTGAGCCGTGAAGGCTACAGTGGCAGTTTGTTTAGCACCTTGAACGCCTGTTGTTTCCTTACGTTCCCCTTTTGGTGGGAAGGTAACCTGCGTCAAGAAGTCTTCCACCTCACCTGAAAGAGCCATACCAGTTGGGCTTTCAATTTCTTTAGCATTCTTGGCAATACGAACACGAACACCTAGTTCTTTCACACTTGGATCAACAAGAGCAGGAGCATTATTGAACTTCAGCTCAACATTACCATCTTTTGTAATTGTACCAAGTTCAGAGCGCTCATTATCATCAAATTTACCATTTTGGTTAAAGTCAACCCAAGCATAGAGATAGGCTTTATCAGCACCATCCGTATGAGCTTGAACTGTTAAGGTGTAATTACCAGGACGAGTTCGGTCCATCTTAATCATTTCATTTGTTGAACCCTTAAGGTCATCTGGTAAGATTTGATCAATCCCTTCATCGGCCGTAGTTGCGTTATCATCACCGAACCAGTCAAGAACAGTATTCTCATCCATATCAGGGCTGACGTTACCAAGGTATGGTTGATTTACTTTGGCACCAGTGACACCGTCTACAGTTGCAATGGTATGCATCGCCTTACCGTATGACTCAGGAGCGTCCCCTTCATCAATTGGGAAGAATCCTAGCATTGCTGACTGTTTACCACCTGAAGCGACATAAAGTCCAACTTCAGAGGCACCACGCGTCATCACAATTGGAACTGTTCTATTTCCTTCAGAAATGTTAGGTCCAAATATACCGGTTCCTAGACCACCCGTAACTTGGTCAGGATTTCCAAAATACTTCCAAGCTACTGGTTTCTTTTCTGGTCCAACTTCAGTAGATCTACGAAGTTGGTTTAAGTTGGTATTATTAAATTTAGGATTAGGTCCAAAAAGATTTTCAGTATCTTGTGGTTCATAAGTTACAGAAGTTTTTGGTCTGGTAAACTTTTTCCATTCTCCAATATGCTGCCAACCTTCTCCATTGGTAGTAAACATAACTAATTCACCTGGGTTAGCAGACTCCCCATCAGCCATAACAATAGCTGGCTTAACTGTCTTGCCACGGAAGGTTGCAGAGATTTCAAACTGAACTCCAATATTTCCACCATTCAAAGCTGAACTTATGGTAGTCTTCTTGGTTTTCGTATCAATATTCTCAAATCTGATTTCAGTCCAATTATTTTGGGCATCAGCGACGATTTTGGCTTCTTCACCATTGTTAAAAGCTTGCTTAGCAGCATTTGAAGTGACTCCACTTACATAACCATTTTTTGCATTTGGATCATAGGTTGCTTTTTCAGCTTCTGTAGCCCCTTGATTTTCCATCCGTTTCTTATAGATTTCAGTCGCTTGGAAAGGTTTCAAGGATTTGACTTTTACAGTAACTACATAACCAGGCATGATTTCCTTGGTATAGGTAGACCCAACTTGAAGAGCCAATTTTTCTTCTAAGTTCTCAGTTGGTTTAACTTCACTTTTAGGAACTAATACTGTAGTAGTTCCTGTCCAGTTAGCTACATCTCCAAAGTCCAACCATGAGATTTAGCTAGCCATAGATTTGGCATCAACATTTGTTGTAAAGCCAGGTTTTTCAACTTTTGGAGTTGAAGTTGCATCTTCAACATCATCCCCAATCAAGCTTTCGTCATTAGGGTCACCTATTGCACGACGTGAACGACGTCGACCAGAAGTTTCTGCTGTTACAACAGGTTGCACTACAGCAGACGCTTCGGCACCACTTGAAAGAGCATTCGTTGTAGAAGCTTCTGCTTGAACGTCCACACCTTGTACTTCAGATGCTGTTTCTGAAGCAGGTGTCTCAGATGATGCTGATGTAACAGAGGCTGTTGTCGAAACTCCCGTAGTATTGCCTACACTTGTAGAGCCAGCAACACTAGTGGTAGATGCTGCAGTAGTTGCTGACGTTGATGTAGCTGCTTGAGATGTTGTCTCACTAGAAGCTTGTGTTGTAGACGTTTCAGAGGTAGCTGCGCTAGCATTTGAAACAGTTTGAGACTGACTATTAGTCTCAGTACTAGATAAAATATTTGCGACTTCCGTTGAAGCTTGAGCAGCAACAGCATTCTGAGAAGATGTCTCATCACTCACTGTAGCAGTAGTGCTAGCTACATCTCCTGCTTGGACTTGGTTAGCTGTTTCATCGGCAGATACTTGACTAGCAGTACCAACCATAACCAGAGTTCCAAGAAGAACGGAGCAAACCCCTACATTCAGCTTACGAATCGAAAATCGACTTATACGATCATTAAATAAATCTTTACCCACTTTGGTAATCCTCCACACTTATACTATTAAGTATCTCACCCCTCAATGAGATTAAAAGTATTTAAAAATACTAATCGTTAAATATTTTAACAAAATTCCTAATATTTGTGAAAAGAAATGCTCTTATTTTCAATTTTTTTATAAGGTTCACTTAAAAATAATCATGTAAACAGTAGAATGATTATAGATATCACTATTTTTATAAACATTTCAATTAATAATTTTATAATTATTTACTTTTAGAATTGTCAGTAAAAAGAAACTTATGATTTCATTTTTTTCAAAAATCGATTTTCAGAATTAATAATTCATTAGAACTTTTAAATTAGTAAGTCATTATTGAAATAAAAATGGTTGGTTATCTACCCAGTCCTTCTAAAAAATATTGCTTATAACCATCTTAACTATAGTTTAGAAGCCTATTTAACGACATTTTTTTCCTTTTGTTTTCAAGAAAAGTAAAATTTCTTTGAAAAGATAATTTACCTCTTCTCTAAATACCTTCTAAGTCATATGACACTTAGAACTAAATCTGTTGTAAATACAAACCAAATCAGCCATCTTGCTTTAAACCATTTGGAATAAATATGATATTCTTCACTTGTTATTATTATCCAATTGATTTACCTACCTACGAAAAAAGCTCTATAATCTCTTCAATAGTTTAACCTACTAAATCGATTATAGAGCCAAAAAAAGAAGATCCAAAGATCTTCTTTCAATTTAAGTTCTACTTAAATTATTTTACTGTGCGGATACGCATAGTGTTTGTACCACCTGTACCTACTGGAACACCAGCAACGATAACAATGTTATCACCAGATTCTACAAGACCTGATTCCAATGCAACTTTTTCAGCAACATCAAACATATCATCAGTTGAGCTTGGTTTTTCAGTAACTACTGGAATAACACCCCAGTTAAGCATCAATGATTTTTGAGTAATTTCATCGAATGTTACAGCCAAGATATCAGCTTCTGGACGGTATTTAGAAATCAAACGAGCAGTGTTACCTGATTCAGTAAGAGCAACAACAAGTTTGATATCCATTGAGTTAGTAGCATCTTTAACTGCAGACGCAACTACTTCAGTCTTAGTTGAACGGTCAAATGTTGATGAATCAAGACGACCATACTCTTTAAGAAGAGTTTGAGCGTTTTTATCAATTGTAGCCATTGTACGAACTGATTCAACTGGGTATTTACCATTTGCAGATTCACCAGAAAGCATTGTAGCATCTGTACCATCGATAACTGCGTTGAATACGTCAGATACTTCAGAACGAGTTGCACGTGGTTTATCTGTCATTGTTTCAAGCATGTTAGTAGCTGTAACAACAACTTTACCAGCAGCGTTTACTTTTGTGATGATCATTTTTTGGTAAACTGGAACCATTTCGAATGGTACTTCGATACCCATGTCACCACGAGCGATCATGATACCGTCAGCAGCTTCGATGATTTCATCAATGTTATCGATACCTTGTTGGTTTTCGATTTTAGCCAACAATTGAACGTGACCGTTACCAGTTTCTTCACAGATAGCACGAACTTCTTGTACGTCTTTTGCAGTACGTACGAATGAGATAGCGATAAAGTTAAGACCTTGTTCAAGACCAAAACGGATATCAGCGTTATCACGTTCAGCAAGTGCTGGGAAAGGAATTTTAGTGTAAGGGATGTTTACACCTTTTTGTTTAGCGATGATACCATCATTTTCAACTTCAACGATGAATTCACGTTTTTCAGCATCTTTGTCTACAACACGAAGACCAAGTTTACCATCATCGATAAGAACTTGTTTACCAACTTCTACATCGTCAAAAACGTCAAGTGCACCTGCAACGTTCAAAGCGATAACGTCGCGAGTTGATTTGATACCTTGTTTAGTAGCAACACGAATTTGTTCACCAGTTTTGTATGCATACTCTTTAGCATCACCTTCGAACAATTCAGTACGGATTTCAGGTCCTTTTGTATCAAGAAGGAAACCTACTTTTTGACCAGCAAGGTCTTCTGCCATACGAACGACATCCATACGTTCACCTTGTTCAGCGTGGTCACCATGTGAGAAGTTGAAACGGAAAACGTTGGCACCTTCCTTGATCAATTGAGCAATGTTTTTAGCAGATGCTTCACGGTCAAGTTTTTCACCCCAGTAACCATCTTCACCAAATTTTTTGCCACCACGGATTTCAACCGCAGGACCAAGTGTTGCAACGATTTTTACGCGTTTATTCATGATAAATAAAAACTCCCTTATATTTTTTGTCGCCCTAGCGACGGATTAACAATAATTTAAATAACCAAGATTAGCTCAAGTTAGCCAATGAACGGTTAAGGTCTGCAAAGTCAAGACGAGCTTTGTGTGGATTGTTAACGATAATTTTACCGTCTTCAGTAAGACTGAACAAAGCGCCTTCTTCTGCTGTACCAAGGATTGGGCTTTCAACAAGCTCTTCATTGTGGATACCAACAGCTACACCACCAATACCTTGTTTAAGGAGGTCAACCGCATGAGCACCCATCCATGAAGCAAGAACACGGTCACGCGCAGTTGGTGAACCACCACGAACCACGTGTCCAATGTTTGTTGCACGAAGATCTGAAGTATCGCCAGCTTCTTTCATTTTCGCTGCAAATTCTTCAGCACCCATAACACCTTCAGCAAGTACGATTACGTGGTGAGTTTTAGCACCTGATTCGTAACCTTCTTTAACTTTACGGACAACTTCGTTGATGTCGTACTCTTCTTCAGGTACGATAATTTGGTCTGCACCAGAAGCAATACCAGCCCAAAGAGCGATATCACCAGCGTTACGTCCCATAACTTCAACGACAAAAGTACGTCCGTGACTGAAAGCAGTGTCTTGAATCTTATCGATAGCTTCTGTTGCAGTTGCAACAGCAGTATCAAAACCAATTGTGTAGTCTGTACCAACGATATCGTTATCGATAGTTCCTGGAAGACCAACAGCTGGGAAACCATGTTCAGTCAAACGCATAGCACCATGGTAAGAACCATCTCCACCAATAACTACTACACCTTCGATTCCATGTTTTTTAAGTTGCTCAATACCTTTAAGTTGACCCTCAAGTTGGGCAAACTCAGGGTAGCGAGCAGACTGAAGGAAAGTACCACCACGGCTTAGGATGTTGTCTACGCCTTTGGCATCAAGTTGGAAGATATCTCCTTCAACCATACCAGCGTATCCACGGTTAATGCCGAATACTTCAATTCCTTCAGAAATTGCTTTGAGAACAACTGCACGAGCGGCAGCGTTCATACCAGGGGCGTCTCCACCACTAGTCAAAACAGCAATACGTTTCATTATTCCTGATACTCCTTTTATATATTTAACATTTTCATTATAACACAAAGAATTCTAAATGGCTTTAAATTTGAAAAGATTTATTGTTTTTTTTTTATCGTAAAACCGTTTTCAACACATAAGGTGCTAATTCCTGATTAAGTTCCTCGTTCTTGGCTACTCTATATCTTTGACTAACGATGGTTTCCTTACTTCCTTGATAACGAATAATGACAGGGATGTTTCCAGGATACTTAGCTAAGATTTGAGAAACGTCTAAGTCCTTATCATGATTCTCAAGTAAAATCCAGAAACGCTCCGTACTAGCTTCCTCCATGTTGGACAAAATTAACTGAATGCGTCCATCACGCTCCTGGGTCCGTCCATCAAGATAGAAGAGACCACCTTCACTTAATTTGTCCTTATGATAGAAATAAGTTTCTGGGAATAAGGTAACATCAAGTTTATTGATCCCATCAGTCACGTTCAGAAAGGCCATCTGATCACCTTTTTTAGTTCTGATAATTCGAACGGACTCTAGCTGAACCAAAACCGTCGCCTTATTATTAACAGTCAAATCAGAAATTGGTTGATAGGGACGTGAGGCCATTTTTTGAGCTAGGTGTAGAGGATGAGGGCTAAGCCCAACTCCTAGTAACTCCTGTTCTAAATTATAACGATCCGTCTGGCTATAGTCTTCATAATCAACCCAAGAATAAGAGGACTCTGCAAACAAGCTTCCTAACTCATTGACAAAAGTAAAGAGGTTGCTTAAATTACCAATAATTTTCTGTCGATTTGGTTCAAAAATATCAAACAAACCAATCTGGATGAGAGGTGTCAAAATATCGACTTTCTGATATTTACTAGGAATACGTGTTAAAAAGTCTTCTATAGAAACGTATTTGCCATTTTGTTTGCGATCCTCAATAATCCAAAGGGCAAAATCTCTTGGTAAGCCTTTGATAGTCTTAAGACCTAATACGATCTTTCCATTTGAAATCTTGTCCAGATAGGGAATCCTATTAATATCGAGGCTAGCTAGGGAGAAGCCATTTTCAATTGCATCCTTAATGTAATCACTAGACGAATAATTCAACATAACGTCATAGAATATTTGTGGGTAGTGCGTTTTGAAATAGGCTAACTGAAAGGCTAGTGCTGAGTAAGCATAGGCATGACTTCTATTAAAGCCATAACCTGCAAACTTAGCCATCATACTAAAGAGGCGTTCAGCAATCTGTGGGTCACGTCCTAACTGACGACTTCCTTCCATGAACTCTTCGGACATCTTGGACATTTCATTGGCATCTTTTTTAGACATCGCTCGACGAAGCAAATCGGCTTTTCCGAGTGTAAAGCCCGCAAATACTTGGGCAATCTGCATAACCTGCTCCTGATAGAGCATGATGCCATAAGTAGGCTCAAGGATTGGTGCAACTACTGGATCAATGAGATCTACTTTTTCCTTACCGAATTTACGAGCAATGAAATTATCTGTATAATCGCTAGCTCCAGGACGGTTAAGAGAGGTTGTCGCTACCACTTCTTCGAACTTAGCAGGTTTAATTCGTTTAAGGAGGTTTATGGCACCCGCCTGCTCAAACTGAAATATTCCCTTAGTTTTACCCTTGGCAAAAAGAGCTAGGGTCTGTGGATCTTCCAAATCAATTGATTTGATATCTATAGCGACTCCCTGCTCTTCTTCAAGTTTCTCCTTTATTTTTTGAACAAAGGTCAAATTACGGAGACCCAAGAAATCCATCTTAAGCAAGCCGTTGGCTTCGACCGCGGAGGCATCGTACTGAGTAATCATCATATCCTCACCAGCTTTTAGAGGAATATGGTTGGTCAGGTCATCGTCACTCATCACTATACCAGCAGCATGGATTGAGGTCTGTCTTGGCTTACCTTCAATAGCCTTAGCAATCTCGAAAGCCCTCTGAAATTCTTGTCTTTGATTGATCAACTGTCTAAATGACATATTCTTCTCATAGACAGAGGTCAAGGTGTCACGAAAAGAAATCTTTTTACTAAGTTGCGACAGTTCAAATTCCTTGGCTCCGAAACGTTTAAAAACATCTCGGATAGCCTGTTTGGCCCCAAAAGTTGAAAAAGTAACAATCTGAGCAGAGTGCTTACTACCATAACGGTCCCTAACATAATGAAGAAACTCGCTTCGATAGATATCAGGCAAGTCGATATCTATATCAGGCATGCTATAACGTTCTTCATTTAGAAAACGCTCGAAAAGCAAGTCATTTTTAACGGGATCAATTCCAGTAATATCAAGGACATAAGCCACCAAGCTTCCTGCAGCAGACCCACGTCCCATTCCCATATAATAACCACGGCTACGCCCAAAGCGTAATAAGTCCCAGACAATCAAGAAATAATCATCAAAGCCCATCTGATGAATGATAGATAATTCTTTGTCTAAACGTTCCTGATAAACTGCTGCGCTTAATTTTTTAGTTTCTAATCCAGATTGGGCTAATTGACGTAATTGGTCAACTGCTGGCATATCACGATTAAAACGGGGAAGTTTCAAATCCGTATCAAATTGATAAGTAATGTCTGAAACAAGTTGCTCCAAATTGTTCAAAGCCTCTGGAATATCACTATATGCACTTTCCATTTCTTGAGGCGAGAAAAGAAGCTGATTCATAGGACAAATAGAGGCCTCTGACAAGGAAACGTTTTGTGAGATGGCGTGTAACATCTGAATCGTCGAGCGGTCTACATTCTCAAAATAACGCACTGTATGTAAAGGAATTACAGGATAATCAAACTCTTTGCCAGCATCCTCTGGCCTTACCCCAATAAAAAACTCTGAACCAAGAGTCATTCCTGGCTCCCAGTCTTCACTCGGAAGGATGAGGGCAATAGCATTCAGATAGTCCGAAAAAGCTGTAAACTCGCGTTGCCCTGAGGAGAGCTCTGTTGCCAACTTCATCAAATTTTTATAGCCCTGATTATTTTTTGCTAATAGACGAAAAGGAATTTTTCTCCCCTCGTAAAATAGATTAGCTTCCATACCAATCAAAGGACGTAAACCGTTTCTACTTGCAAGCTGGGCAAAATGATAAGCAGCATAGAGATTGTCACGATCCATCAAACCAAGGGCTTGATAGCCAAGCTTTTTGGCACGCTCAACGTAGGTGGTCAAATCTACAACACTATCCATGAAACTATAGACGGATTTTGTATCCAATTGTGCAAACATGAAGGCCTCCTTTCTATCTTTCTATTATAGCATACGCTCCTTGTAAAAACGCTTCTACCATGTTAACTGTTTCAAACAAAAAGAATGAGATAGAACAACACCTTAAACATTGTCCTTATCCCATTCTTTTAAGTCCTCATTATTATTTTACAAACACATCATTGTTTCTTATTGCCAATATGATGGACGTTGTTTTTCATAGGCAGCAATCAAATCTTCATATTGAAGAGTGATTCCAATATCGTCAAGCCCTTCAACCAATTTACGTTTCCACTCATGATCGATATCAAATGGAAACTCTCCTGCTGAAGATTTAATCACTTGGTTTGGAAGGTCAATCGTAATTTCCTCACCTGCAGGAAGAGCAGCCAATTTTTGACGTACTTCCAAGGGTTGAACGATTGGTAACATACCATTCTTCAATTCATTGTTATAGTGAATATCTGAAAATGATCCAGCAATAACACAACGGAAACCGTAATCTTCTAATGCCCATGCAGCGTGTTCACGAGATGACCCCGAACCAAAGTTATCACCAGTAACCAAAATGGTCGCATCGCGATACTCAGGTTTATTGAAGACGAAATCAGGATTTTCATCGTAATCATCATTAAGGTAACGCCATTCAAACATCAAATTCTTACCGAAACCTTTTTTATCAACAGCTTTCAAGAATTGTTTGGGAATGAGTTGGTCCGTATCGATGTTATCATTCATCAAAGGTACTGATTTCCCTGTATAGACGGTAAATTTTTCCATTATCTTCTCCCTTATGCTTGAACTTCTGGCATATCGCGGACATCTACAAATTTACCAGCGATTGCTGCAGCTGCTGCCATTGCTGGACTACAAAGGTGAGTACGAGCTCCATATCCTTGACGTCCCTCGAAGTTACGGTTACTTGTAGATGCACAGTGCACACCTTCTGGAACATGGTCTGGGTTCATACCAAGACACATTGAACAACCTGGATCGCGCCATTCAAATCCCGCATCCATGAAAATTTTATCCAAACCAAGACGTTCAGCTTCTTTCTTAACTGGACGCGAACCTGGAACAACAATAGCTGTCAATGTCGGTGCGATATGTTTTCCTTTAACAAATTTAGCAGCTAACTCAAGGTCGCTAAGACGTGCGTTAGTACAAGAACCAATGAAGACATAACCAAGATCAATATCTTTAGCATATTCACCAGGCTTAACGTCCATATACTCGTAGGCACGTTCATCATTAAAGTCCTTGATTTCTGGGAATGGTTGATCAAACTCAACACCCATTTCAGGGTTAGTTCCCCATGTAACCATAGGTGCCAATTCTGAAACATCAATAGTAATCACTTTATCATATTCAGCATCTGGATCTGAAACCAAAGTTTTCCAGTCGGCTACTGCTTCTTCGAATTTCTCACCCTTAGGTGCGCATGGACGCCCCTCAACATAATCATAAGTTTTTTGGTCTGGATTCATAAGACCCATCTTAGCACCAAATTCAATAGACATGTTACAGATGGTCATGCGTTCATCCATTGAAAGAGCATCGATAGCTTCACCACAATATTCAACTGCGTATCCTACACCAGCATCAACGCCATAGCGTGCAATAAGTGCAAGAATAAAGTCTTTTGAATAAACACCTGGCTGTGGTTTACCAACAAATTCAACCTTCATTTTCTTCGGTTTCACTTGCCACAAACATTGTGTCGCAAAGACATGTTCTACCTCAGATGTACCAATACCAAAGGCAATAGCACCAAAGGCACCATGAGTAGCCGTATGACTATCTCCACAAACGACAAATTTTCCTGGTTGACTACGACCTGTTTCAGGACCAACCATGTGGACAATCCCCTGACGAGCAGTACCGTGGGTAGCCGCATCAATACCAAATTCCTCAACGTTTTTCGCCAAAGTATCAATTTGGTTTTTAGAAATAAGGTCACGAATGTTAAAAATATCAACCGTAGGAACGTTGTGGTCTGTCGTACCAAAAGTTAAATCTGGGCGACGAACTTTACGTCCAGCATCACGAAGTCCTTGAAAGGCCTGTGGACTTGTAACCTCGTGAATATAATGCTGATCCACATACATCAATTGTGGTTCGCCCTCATTTCCAGTAACGACGTGGCGTTCCCAAAGTTTATCAAAAATTGATTTTCCGCTCATAAAATACTCCAATTATAATCTAAGGATTAGCTAATCCGAAAGTCTTGTTAGAATAAGGTATAAAAGAAAGACATCTATAACAATTCCTATAAGCCAGCAAAGCTTAAAGTACCATTTGTTAATTTTATGTCTAAAAAGTCTCCCACCTAGAAAGGCACCAATACCACCAAAGATCAGTGTCTGTAATAATAATGCCTTCTCAGAAATCCGTCTCTTATGTCGGATAGCCTTATGTTTATCAAGGCCATAAACGGATAAGACGACTAGATTCCACACCAACAAAAAACTTAGTAACACTAATTTCAGTGTCATGATTTTAGAGATTGCCAATAATAGCTGCTGTCATTTCAGCAGTCGAAGCCTGACCACCCAAATCACGTGTCAAGATGCCTTGATTCAAGGTCTTATCAACAGCATTTTCAATCAATTCTGCCCCTTCAGTTTCATTGAAACTTTCACGTAACATCATAGCTACTGACAAAATCATTGAAATTGGATTGGCAATACCTTGACCAGCGATGTCTGGTGCCGAACCGTGGATTGGTTCATAAAGACTTGGACCATTTTCAGAATGACTGGCAGATGGCATAACACCTAAAGTTCCTGGAAGGACACTTGATTCATCAGACAAGATATCACCAAAAAGGTTTTCTGTCACAACCACATCAAAACGAGCTGGGTTGGTAATCATAATCATTGCGGCACTATCAACGAGCTGGTGTTCAAGAGTTACATCTGGAAACTCCAAAGAAACTTCATCAGCAACCTTACGCCACAATTTAGAAGTTGCCAAAACATTTTGTTTATCAATGCTAGTGACCTTTTTGCCACGACCTTGAGCAATCTTGAAAGCACGTCGCATGATACGACGAATCTCATCTGCTGAATAATCATTGATATCGCGGGCCTTATCTTCTTCCAAAATGTGCTCACCAAAATAAATACCACCTGTGAGCTCACGAACAACGACGAAGTCTACGCCCTCAATACGCTCAGGTTTAAGAGGTGACAAGTGTTTCAAAGCATCAAAGATGCGGACAGGACGGATATTAGCAAAGAGATTCAACTCCTTACGAATGGCCAAAAGTCCTTGTTCAGGACGAACTGGCGCATTGTCATATTTAGGTCCACCAATTGCAGCCAAGAGGATAGCATCTGCTGATTTAGCAGCATCCAAAGTTGACTTAGGAAGTGGATGACCCTCGGCATCAATGCCAGCACCACCAAATGGTTTAGCATCGATGTCGTAATCAAATCCAATTTTTGAAGCTACTTTTTCAAGAACTTCAAGACCTGCTGCCATAATCTCAGGTCCAATTCCATCACCTGAAAGTGTTACAATTTTCTTTGTCATGTTTAACTCCTCATCGGCTTATGGAAGGTCACGATAAGAAACCTTACGTGCCATCTCACCAGCATTTTCTTTTTGAACCAATGTATTAGCATTGATATAGGCAATTGCTGATGCTTTCAAGACATCAAAGTCCAAACCAGATGCATTGAAAATAGTATCTGTATCTACATTTTCTACAGTTACAAGTACACGCGCTTGTGCATCAATACCATCAGTTACTGCGTCAATATTATAAGAAGTCAAGCGAACTGTTTGGTTGAAGAATTTGTCAATAGCATTGAAGATAGCTTCAACTGACCCTTGGCCATTTGCCAAAAATTCAACAGATTCACCATCTTCATTAGCCAAGCTTACTGTAGCAGTGATTGTTTCATCAGCATTAGTAGTCAAACGAAGATCTTCGAAGTGGAAACCTTCTGGATTATCTACACTTGTACCAGCAACAAGGGCACGAATATCTGCATCAGTAATATCATGTTTTTTCCCAGCCAAGACTTTAAATTTGGCAAAGAGTGGTTTGATATCTTCTTCCACAAAGTCAAGCTCAAGTTCTTTCAATTTTTCAACAAAGGCATGACGTCCTGACAATTTACCAAGAGGAAGACTGTTACTCTTCACACCTACCAATTCTGGTGTGAAAATTTCATAAGTTTGTGGGTTCTTAAGAACACCATCTTGGTGGATACCTGATTCATGAGAGAAGGCATTTCCACCAACAACAGCTTTATTTTTAGGAACAGGAATTCCAGAGAAGCGAGAAACAAGCTCTGAAGTATTCATTGTTTCATTAAGAACAATATCACTTGTTGCTTGGAAAAAGTCTTCACGAATTTTCAAAGCAACAGCTACTTCTTCAAGAGCAACATTACCCGCACGTTCACCGATACCATTAACAGTTCCCTGTACACGTCCAGCACCGTGTTTAATTGCTGTCAAAGTATTTGCAGTTGCCATACCGAGGTCATCGTGACAGTGAACACCAAAAACAACTTTATGGTCTGATTTAATATTTTCAGTCAAATGATCAAAAATACGTGCAAACTCTTCTGGAGTCGTAAATCCTACTGTATCTGGAATATTAATATATGATGCACCAGCATCAACCGCTGTTTGAACAACTTCAGTCAAGAAATCAAGCTCAGTACGAGTAGCATCCTCTGGTGAAAACTCAACAACATCGAAACGTTCACGCGCATAAGTCACATGCTCTTTTACAGCTTCAAGAATTTCTTCTTTTGATTTCTTCAATTTAAACTCACGGTGAATCGGACTTGTTGCGATAAAGACATGAATTTGTGGATACTTGGCATCTTTCAAAGCCTCATAACAAGCATCAATATCAGATTTTACTGAGCGAGCCAAGCCGGTAACAGAAGTTGTTGTCATAGCTTCTGCAATTTGTTTTACTGCCTCAAATGAATCTGGGCTAGCTGCAGGAAAACCTGCTTCGATTACAGAAATTCCCCATTTTTCAAGTTGCTTAGCAATGGCAACTTTTTCTTTGATTGAAAAGTTAACACCTGGTGTTTGTTCCCCATCACGAAGACTTGTATCAAAAAATTCAACTTTACGCATAGACAATCCTCTTTCTAAAAGTAAAAACGATAGTAGTAAAAAAACATCTCACTCGGAAACCCAAGCGAGATGTTTTTACCTCCCGCTTGGTAAGCCAAACAGGACTAATGCTTTTGCACTAGCCCTCATTACGCAATAGCAAAACAGTTGTAGTTGCGAATGTCATTTGACTCAATTCCTTTCGATGTATCTTGGTTAATATGATACATCTTTCCAACTTGAAAGTCAAGGAAAAATTACTGAATTGACTGACTTTTCTGACCACTTTTTACATTTCTTTTTCAAGAAAAGAAAAAAGCTGACCGAAGTCAACTTTTTATTTGTTAATGATAACTACTTATCTCAGCTTATTTTCCGAGGTAGTATTCGCTAACAACGTTCAATTTTTCGTCAAATTCGAATACCAATGGTGGGAAGTTTGGAATTTCAACATCCATGATTTCGTCATCTGACAATTGTTTGATGTGTTTTACAAGGGCACGGATTGAGTTACCGTGTGCACCTACGAATACGTTTTTACCATCTTTAAGAGCTGGAGCGATTTTATCTTCCCAGAATGGAAGGGCACGTTCCAAAGTAACTTTCAAGTTTTCAGCATCTGGAATTACTGAGTCATCAAGTGAAGCGTAACGACGGTCAGTGTGTGCTGAGTGCTCATCATCACGATCCATTGCTGGAGGCAATACATCGTATGAACGACGCCAGATGTGAACTTGCTCATCACCAAATTGCTCAGCAGCTTCTGCTTTGTTTTTACCAGTCAAACCACCGTAGTGACGTTCGTTCAAGCGCCATGATTTTTCAACTGGAACCCAAAGTTGGTCAGATGCTTCAAGAGCCAAGTTAGTTGTTTTGATCGCACGTTTCAATACTGATGTGTATGCTTGGTCAAATTCGATACCAGCTTCTTTGATCAATTTACCAGCGTCGATAGCTTGTTGAGTACCTTTTTCAGAAAGATCTACGTCAGCCCAACCTGTGAAAAGGTTAGCTTTGTTCCATTCAGACTCACCGTGGCGAGCGAAAACCAATTTTACCATTAGTTATGTCTCCTTTTTATTTTGGGTTAAACCCATTTACTGTATCTATTCTACCCAAAAAACCTTGAAAAAGCTAGCAAAATCCAAAAAATTCTGTAAAATTCTATTGCTTCTTGTCTTGGCAAAAAGAGACGATATCAGAATTTCGTTTTAGAGGCTTTAGCCCGTCCAATATTTCCTTGTTTTAGGCCCCTTTTCATGCTAAAATGAGATGAAATAGTAACATTTTACTTTGTGATCTTTAAGGAGGATCTTATGGTTTCTACTGCTACAAAAGTTGGTCAGTTTACATTTGATAACTGTCTTATGAATGCCGCTGGTGTTCATTGTATGACTAAGGAAGAATTGGCGGAGGTTGAGGCTTCAGCTGCAGGTTCATTTGTCACAAAAACAGGAACACTTGAGGCCCGTCCCGGTAATCCTGAACCACGTTATGTGAATGTACCTCTTGGGTCAATCAACTCAATGGGATTGCCAAATAACGGTTTCGAATACTACCTTGACTATGTCATTGAATTACAAAAGCAACCAAATACAAAAAATCATTTTCTTTCTCTCGTTGGTCTTTCACCTGAGGAAACACACACCATTCTTAAAAAAGTTCAAGAAAGTGACTATGAAGGGCTGGTTGAACTCAACCTTTCATGTCCTAACGTTCCGGGTAAACCTCAAATCGCTTACGATTTTGAAACAACAACCGAGATCCTAACTGAAGTCTTTTCTTACTTTACGAAACCTCTTGGTGTGAAATTACCACCATACTTTGATATTGTGCACTTTGATCAAGCTGCTGCCGTTTTCAACCAATTCCCACTTGTCTTTGTTAACTGTGTGAACTCAATTGGTAATGGCCTTTACATTGAAGATGAGTCTGTTGTCATCAAACCTAAGAATGGTTTTGGTGGTATAGGTGGTGACTACATCAAACCTACTGCCTTGGCAAACGTTCATGCTTTTTACCAACGTTTGAAACCTGAAATCCAAATTATTGGTACTGGTGGTGTAAAATCTGGTCGAGATGCTTTTGAACACATCCTTTGTGGTGCAAGTATGGTACAAGTTGGTACTGCCCTTCAAAAAGAAGGTGTCGCTATTTTTGACCGTATTACTAAAGAACTTAAAGAAATCATGGAAGAAAAAGGTTACGAAACTCTTGAAGACTTCCGAGGAAAACTTCACTACATTGACTAGTCTACAAAAAAAGTTTGGAAAATCTTCCAAACTTTTTTGTTATTTGATGAAGATTCTCTTATTAGACAAGACCATCATCATCGCGTTCATCCCAATCTTCAAAAGGGTCCTTGCCCTCTTTTTCAGCTTGAAGACGTTTCTGACGCGCTTCTTCAATTTGTTCTTCACTTGGCTTCATTAGTTTGCTAATAGCAACAATACCTGATAGTTTAATAACAGTAAAAACCAAAAGAAAAATCAATACCACTGTTATGGTTTTCATAGATTTCCTTAACTTATTTCGTATAAATCAAAACCCCTAAAATCTTAGGGGTTTTTACATTATTTAACTGCGTCTTTAAGAGCTTTACCAGCTTTAAATGCAGGAACTTTAGAAGCTGCGATTGAGATAGCTTCACCAGTTTGTGGGTTACGACCTTGACGAGCAGCGCGTTCGCGTACTTCAAAGTTACCGAAACCGATCAATTGTACTTTTTCACCTGCAGCAAGGAATTCTTCGATAGAAGCGAAAACTGCATCTACAGCTGCTGCTGAATCTTTTTTAGTAAGCTCAGTTGCTTCTGCAACTTTAGCGATCAAATCTTGTTTGTTAGCCATTGTAACAATCCTCCAATTTATTTCTAAGCGAATAGTTTTTTTAGCGCTTGAACAAGTATTATCTTATCCTAAAAGGCCTATGAGGTCAAGTAATAAACGCTAATTTAATCGCTTTTTTGCAAAAAGTAAAGGCTTTTTAATTTATTGTCTTATAGATGTCAAATTCGATACGGTCATTAACCAAATCTAGGCTTTGAGCACGTGCTGTTATCCCCTTCTCATTCTTCATAGACTGAATATTTAGGGTAACCTTTCCCTTCTTACTATCGATTGCGATGTAGTCAGGAAGGTTCGTTGAACGTTTAATCATCTTAAGGACATCCGAAACAGGCAGTTTCAAGGTTCCAGCTGAAAGCTCAGAAACATGCAGTACAATTGCTCCTGATTCACTAACAACCGGCGTAAAATAGACATATAGAGGAACAGGATGACCTAAAACCTTATAGCTACTTTCAAAAACAATTTTAGAATTGGTAACCTTGACCTTGAAACGCATCTTATCAGTCGAATAATCCTGGGCAAAGCCTGTAAGAGCAGCGTCAAGCTCATCCTTAGTCATACTATATTTTCCAATTTTAGTTGCTCCCTTGGGTAGGGATACAGAACTTGTCGTCTCCACTGGAGTCATGATTCTATATGTCACAACACTTACTAGGGCTAGATTTAAGGCCAAGAGTCCTAAAAATAGCCACTTCCATATCTTACTCACCTGACCACTCCTTCTTTGTTTGGTTAATACGTTTCAAAATGGCATCTGACATAATTTGATAACCTGTATTATTTGGATGAAAATGATCATCCTCAAAAAGAGCATCGTTCAGGCTATCTTGAGAAGATTTACTAGACTGAGAGGTATCATCAGAACTTGTAACACCGCCCTTACCATCAATTCCCTTATAAAGCAAATCATTTACAGGAACAAAATACACATTATCGTACTCTTTGCACACCTCTTCAGTAGACTGGTTCCAATTATCTACAATAGTTTGCATTTCTGTCATCTCTGGAAAATTAAGATAAAAAGGATTGTAAATACCAACAATATAAATTGGTAATGTTTTATTTTCCTTGCGAGCTAGCTCAATAATCTGTCCTAATCTCTTTTGATAGGCCTGAGCAGGCTTAGTGAAGGTAGATACATTAAGATTCGTAATATTATCCTTAATGACATGGATCACATCATTACCACCAACTGTTAGAGTCATCACTTTAGCCTTTTTGAGATCTCTTTGGATATCCTTCTTTTCTTGCATTCTTTTGAGAATTTGATTACTCGTATTCCCCGCAATACCGTAGTTACGAGAAGTCACTTGCCAGTCAAAATCTGACTCTAATGCCTGTGATAGCACAGGAACGAATCCTCCTTGATTACTACTATCACCTACCCCTTGAGTAAGGGAATCACCAATAGCAACATAGGTCACATTTTCATTTTTGATAGATTTAATCTTTTCTGCAATTTTTGATGACTGATGCGTACTAGGAACGATAAAAATGAAGAAGCCGACAAATAAGAGGAAAAGCAAGAAGAAGCCTACGAGGCTTCTAACTAATTCTGATTCTTTCCACTTATTCATAACGAACCATTACGGCAAAGGCGCCTTCACCAGTGTGCGTTTGAATGATGGAACCAGTCTCAAGGATTGAAATTGGAGCACCCAAAACCTCAAGTTTTTCAGCCAGTTC
Source organism: Streptococcus sp. CCH5-D3 (assembly GCF_001556435.1). Taxonomy (NCBI): domain Bacteria; kingdom Bacillati; phylum Bacillota; class Bacilli; order Lactobacillales; family Streptococcaceae; genus Streptococcus; species Streptococcus sp. CCH5-D3. The sequence continues at coordinate 147,326 of NZ_LSIW01000037.1, read as the reverse complement.
ATGTGCTAAATCAGGTGTCCCTGCATAAGAAATACCAATCTCTGCCACTTTGCGGTCCTTATCCTTGATACCATTAATATAAGAATCTAACCATTTCGTGAAAGTCTTAGCTCCTCGCCCCTTAGCAACCGTATTCAACTGATAGTCTTTCAACTCCATGATGACACGGATATTGAGTAATGAGGACAGAAGACCTGTTACACGTCCAATACGACCACCTTTAACCAGATTCTCAAGGGTAGAAACACCAATATGAAGTTCAGATTTATTTTTCACTTCTTCAACATGGGCTACAATCTCATCAAGACTAGCTCCTGCTTCGGCTAATTTAGCTGCCTCAACAACTTGAAACTTGAGGCATTGATCCGTAAAGCCTGAATCGATGACAGTTACATCTGCTCCTGAAAGACTAGCTCCTTGACGTGAGGCTTCACATGTCCCAGAGAGTGTGTGCATAATGTGGATTGCCACAATTTGTTCTGCACCTTCTTTGACAAGATTTTCATATGTCTCAGCAAACAAACCTACAGGTGGTTGGCTTGTCTTTGGTAACTCTTTACTATGCTTCATCATTTCCAAGAAACGGCCTTCTTCTCGAAGGTCACTATCTGAATAGATGACACCGTCCACCATTACCGACAATGGGACAACAGTGATATTATATTTTTTAACCAATTCTGGTTCAATCGTGATTGACGAATCGGTTACAATTCTGATTTTACTCATAATTTTCTCGCTTAACACAAATTTTTATTCTATTATAGCATGACTGGAAAGTTTTTCCCAAGTCTTTTCCTAAAGAGAGTCATCCACCTTTAACAAAGCTCTTGCTTGGCTCAAGGCAGCCTCCGTCACGTTATCACCTGCTAACATCTTAGCGATTTCTTGCACCCTTTCCTCAGGTGTCAAAAGACGAACACGAGAGACAGTTGTCTCATTATCGCTTTCCTTAGAAATAAAGAACTGATAATCAGCAATAGCAATAACTTGCGGAAGGTGACTGATGGCCAAGACCTGACCATGACTCCCAATCTTATGAATCTTCTGAGCGATGGCTTGGGCAACACGTCCTGAAACGCCAGTGTCAACCTCATCAAAGACGATACTTGTTTTATCTTCTTTGCGGGCAAAGGCTGACTTAATCGCTAACATGAGTCGAGATAATTCGCCACCTGAAGCTACCTTAACAAGCGGTTTAAAGCCCTCACCTGGATTGGTTGAGATATAAAACTCAACCTGCTCATTGCCATCACGATTAAATTTCCCCTTAGTAAAGGTGACTTTAAAATCAGCCTTATCCATATAGAGGTCGCATAACTCGTTCTTAATCTCAGCTTCAAGAGCCGTAGCAATTTGATGGCGTGCTGTTTGTAGGGTCTCCGCAGACGCAAGCAGGTCCTTTTCAAGTTGCTTAAGCTCTTGTTCCATAGCATCTGACGAGCTAGAGTTTCCTGTCAGAAGATTGTATTCTTTACTTGAATTTTCCAGATAATCCAAGACGTCATCGACAGTCCCACCATATTTACGAGTAATGGCATTAATGGTATCTAAGCGGTGTTCAATCTCTTGCAAACGCCCAGCATCAAAGTCCAGATTATCCAAAAAATCACCTAGTTGCTTAGTGACATCTTCCAGAACATAATAGGCTTCTGATAGATTTCCAGAGAGTTCTTTGTAATCAGAGTCATACTCTTCAAGAGACTGGAGGTCATTCATGGCAGAACGAACATTTGAAAGGCTTGAAAAATCTTCATTATCCAGCATGACATAGGCATTTGTTAAGGTATCAGCAATCTGCTTATGATTAAGAAGCTTGTCTCGCTCCTGCATCAAAGCCAAATCTTCTCCTGATTTTAGAGAGACTGCTTCAATTTCTGCAATCTGAAAAGCTAGCATTTCAATTCGAGCCTTATGCTCCTGCTCATTTTTCTGCTTTTCAAGAACAGCTTTTCTTAACTCACGATAGCGGTCAAAATACTCCTGGTACTCTTTCTTAGTCTGGAAAAATTCCTTGTCACCAAAGGCATCAAGCATGGTAATATGGAGAGCAGGTTTCATAAGCTCTTCCTGGTCATGTTGTCCATGGATATCTACCAAGAAGTGCCCAACAGCCTTAAGCGTCGTTAAATTGACCATCTGCCCGTTGATACGACTAACACTTCTACCATTTTGGAAGATTTCACGACGGATAATCAATTCATCCTCAACAGGAATCCCATTATCTTCCAAGATACTAACCAAGGCAGGATTTTGTTCGATTGAAAAGAAGCCCTGAATTTCAGCCTTAGATGCTGAATGACGGACGACCTCACTAGAAGCCCTAGCACCCAACATAAGATTCATAGCATCTATAATAATGGACTTACCAGCACCTGTTTCACCAGTAAGGACGGTCATACCATTCTCAAAGTTTAGAGAAATTTCTTCAATAATTGCGAAATTCTTTATCGTAATTTCGAGAAGCATAGGCCCTCCTATTCTTCAACCCACTTAATGATTTGCCCCTGTAGTTCAATAGCTGCTAACTCTGACTGAGCCACTAAAAAGAGGGTATCATCATCAGCAATAACACTAAAAATCAAATGCTTGTACTCATCTAAAAGAATCTTCTTGATGAGGCGGCTTGTCCCAGGTTGAACAACGATATTCATAAAGGCATGTTGACGATCAACGCGTAACAAGCGACGAGTCGCAACAGAGGTTCCACCTACTCGTCTAGGAGCAGTTGAGAGCCCATAGATGTAAGAACCGTCTTCAGTTGGTACTTTGGTAATACCAATTTCATTGATATCACGCGATACAGTCGCTTGAGTAGCCTTTAATCCCTCATTTTGGAGTAATTTTACCAATTCTCCTTGAGTCGTAATTTTATTTTCTTGGACAATCTTTCGGATTAACTCCAAACGATCATTCTTCTTCATTCTTTTTAAACTCCTTGTGTGCTTGTGCTACAACTTCCTTAATAGAGGTTTGAGCATCATTTTGAGGAGAATTTGTCTTCTCCAAGTGTGCGAGAAACTCAATGTTACCATGACCACCTTGGATAGGTGAAAAGTCCAGCCCCTTAACTGAAAAGCCATAGTCAACCGCAAAAGCAGTCACTGTTTCTAACACTTTTTCATGGACACTGCTCTCACGGACAATCCCGTTTTTCCCAATTTGTTCACGGCCAGCCTCAAATTGTGGTTTCACAAGAGCAACAACTTGCCCCCCATCAACCAATATCTTAGCCAAAGCCGGTAGAATCAGATTAAGAGAGATGAAGCTGACATCGATTGATGCAAAAGACGGTAGTCCTTCTGTGAAATCGACAGGTTCAGCATAACGGAAATTATATTGCTCCATGGAACGAACACGTTCATCTTGACGCAATTTCCAAACCAACTGATTGGTACCGACATCAACAGCATAAACCAGTTTGGCCCCATTTTGAAGCATAACATCAGTAAACCCACCTGTTGAGGCTCCGATATCAATGGTCGTCATACCTTCAACTGACAGATTGAAAACTTCCAAAGCTTTTTCAAGTTTGAGCCCTCCACGACTCACATACTTAAGTTTTTCACCTTTAAGCTTCAACTCTGTACCGTCGTCGATTTTTTCACCAGGTTTATCGTAACGCTCACCATTGATAACATTAACAACTAAACCTGCCATTACGCCACGTTTTGCTTGTTCTCGTGTTTCAAAAAGGCCTTGTTTATAAGCCAAGACGTCTACTCTTTCCTTAGGCATGGAGTCGTAACCTTTCTATGATTTCTATAATACTGTCTTTCTTGAAACCTTGAGTCTCAGCTAGATTTTGGAAAATAGCCTCAGCTTTACTAAGTGATTCCTCGAGGATAGCATGTGATTTTTCCAGACCAAGAAGAGCCGGATAGGTTGATTTTCCCGCTACTACATCTTTTCCAGGTGTCTTTCCAAGTTCTTCGAAATCAGCAGTCACATCCAAAATATCATCACGGACTTGAAAGGCAAGACCAATCAGGCGACCAGCTTCTTTCAGATTTTCCAAAACCTCTAGATTTTTTTGAGCAACAATACCAGCCGCCACAAAAGGAAAGGTTAAAAGCATACCTGTCTTATGCTCATGAATTTTAGCCAGTTGCGATAAATCTAGTTCCTGACCTTCACCCTTCATATCCAACATCTGGCCACCAACCATACCGAAGGTCCCTGAGGAATGAGACAATGCTTGAATCAATTGAACTCGAATTTCTGCTGATAGCTCTGTTTGGGCCAGGAGATCAAAGGGATCCAAAAAGAGAGAATCGCCAGCCAATATCGCCGTTGCTTCATCAAATTTCTTATGGTTGGTTAAACGTCCTCGACGGTAATCATCATCATCCATAGCCGGCAAATCATCGTGAATCAGACTTCCAGTATGAATCATTTCAAGACTCGCTGCAACATCGAAATGACTAGGAGTTAGCTCTAAACCAAATCCTTCAAGTAAATCTAAGAAAATCAGTGGACGAATACGCTTACCGCCACTATCAACTGAATAAAGAATAGCAGTGATTAAATCACCTGATACAGGAAGATTCTTTTTCTGGTAGTAATCACGGATAGCCGCATCAATTTTATTTAGCTTGCTCATTAGGCATCCATTTCCGTTTCTGTACCATCTGCTTGCATAACCTTAACTAGTGTTTTTTCAGCATCTTCCAAGGTCTTCTGCAAATTCTTAGACAAGGCCATACCTTTTTGGAACTCAGCAATAGCATCCTCAAGAGCAACATCACCTGTTTCGAGCTTAGTGACAATGGCTTCTAAGTCCTGTAAATTTTCCTCAAATGTTTTTTTAGTTGACATTTTTCACCTCTACTTCTAGTTCTCCATCTCTCATTTGGACGGTTAATTGATCACCTTCGGTAATATTCTTGGTACTGGTTAAAGGTTTATCATCTTTTTTGACAATGGCATAGCCCCTTGCAACAATACGGCTAGTATCTAGAGACAATAAAGCATCCCGTGCCTTTTCTAATCTCACACGGTTACCATTAATGGTGTTCTTGGTTGTGGTCACCAATAAACGTTGCAAAGACTCTCGACGGTCTTGATAGTTCTGAACACTGGTCAGAAGATTTAAGCCTTGTAACCGTTGTTTCAAAAGTTCCGCTTTTTTTTGCTTTCGCTCGAAATCTTGACTCACGAAGGTTTCAAGCCTTGTTGTTAGTCGATCCAACTTTTGTAAATAACCATCATATAGGCGCTCAGGTTGCCTAAAGACAACAGATTGTGACAGTTTAGCTAAACGTTCTTGATTGTACTGTATACGTCTCAAACAGGCTTGATAAGCTCTATTTTGTCTTTCACGAATCCAAACCAAGGTATCGGCCTTTGATACTGGAGTAGCAAGTTCTGCCGCTGCTGTAGGTGTAGCAGCCCTACGATCTGCAACAAAGTCGGCCAAAGTCGTATCTGTTTCGTGACCAACACTTGAAATCACAGGTAGACGACTCTCAAAAATGGACTGAACAACAATTTCCTCGTTAAAAGCCCAGAGGTCTTCAATAGAACCTCCACCACGACCAACGATAAGTAAATCTAAGTCATCCCTTTGATTGGCTTTTTGAATATTTTCAGCAATTTCCTGCGCAGCTCCTTCACCTTGAACCTTGGTAGGGAAAAGTAAAATTTCTACCCCTGGAAAACGACGACTAACGGTCGTAATAATATCTCGAATAACCGCACCACTAGGACTTGTGACAACCCCAATTTTTTTGACAAAATTAGGCAGCGCTTGCTTATGACGATTTTCAAAGTAGCCTTCTGCAGTCAATTTTTTACGAAGCTGTTCAAACTGGATAGCCAAAGCTCCAATACCATCCGGCTCAGCCTTCTCGATAATAATGGAATAAGAGCCACTAGGCTCATAAATCTGGACACGACCTACGACATTGATCTTCATCCCTTCTTCGAGTTCAAAACCAAGTTTTTTGAAAACTCCAGCCCAGATCGTCGCCTGAATAACAGCTCCTTCATCCTTAAGCGAAAAATATTGGTGACTCGGGCGGCGACGAAAATTGGAAACCTGTCCCGTCAAATATACCCTCTCTAGATAAGGATCACGGTCAAATTTCATTTTCAAATATTTGGTTAAGGATGTGACCGATAAATAGTCTGACACGACAACTCTCCTTTATTTAAGCTATCCTTGAAAACCTGAAGACATTAAAAAAGTTCTGCAGAACCATCATCCCCAAATCTTCTCAGTCGGCTTTTTAATTGTATACACGATTACTTAAAATTATACCAAAAAAGACTGTCAAAAGACAGTCTCAACCACCATTGTCAGGTGTTTTATATGGTTTCATTAATCGGTTGTATATTTTTTTGAAACGACGTCCCAAGAATCGCTTGAACCGTCAATACCACCATAGGCTTCAAGTTGTCCCTTCTTATCTACACGGAAAAGAAGAACATCATTACCATAGGCATCATAAAGTTGAGCATAAACTAGGTTATCATCATCATCCGTCCATGAATAAACATTCCAACCTAGATTTTTATAATTTTCTCCAGTTGAACCTTGTTCTTTAGCATAGGTAGAAACAACCCAGTCTTCTAACTGTTGATCAGACAAAGATGAGGTATCAACTTGAGAGGATTGATTATCAGATGATGCTGCAGCTGCTTCCTTACTTTTTGCCAACTGACCGTTTTTCCATGGATTTGTTTCACTCTCTTTTTGGTTATTACTATACCACATCAAGGTAACAACAGGAATAACGACTGCAAGTACTGCAACAACTCCAATTACCCATCTAATGATTTTAGGATCTTTGAGTTTGTCAAAACTCGAAACTTTTCTTCCCTTTGTAGTTTCATTTTTACGACGTCTAAATTCGCTCACAGCTTTTTCCTCTTTTTCTTGAAAGTAGTCCCTTTTTTTCTTTTCCTCTTGTTCCAAGAGCTTTTGCACTTCCCTACGACCCTGTGGATCACTCGTTTGAGCCAATGAAATCTGCAACTGAAAAATACAATTATCCAAAGCTTGCTCATATTCTTTGGCTGCTTCTCTATCACCATTATCAGCTAAGGCTCTCAGATACTCTTCATTACTGAATTCAGCCATTCACTAAATCGCTCCTGCTTCTAAATCGTTTCTTCTATTTTCTTAAAGCCTGAGACTTTTGTCAAGTTACTAGTTTGTAACAAATTCTTACAGTTGTAAAAAGCCGAAGAAAATCACATTCTTCAGCTTATTTCTTAGTTGTTTCTTTATAATACTTACAATAACTTTGAAGAGGACAGGTCTGGCATTTAGGATTCTTAGCTAAGCAATGATAGCGTCCAAAGAAAATCATACGGTGATGGCTGATAATCCAATCCTTCTTTGGGATTTTCTTCATCAATTCTGCTTCGATTTCCTCTACACTAGCATCCTCTGGGGCGATATTTAGCCTTTTGGAAACACGTGAGACGTGGGTATCTACTGCAATCGAAGGAATGCCATAAACCTCAGCTAAAACCACATTAGCCGTTTTTCGTCCCACACCAGGTAGACTTTCCAATTCCTTATGCGTTTTCGGAACCTGTCCATCAAAATTCATTAAAACAGATCTAGCAGTCTTGATGATGTTCTTTGCTTTATTCTTGTAAAGACCAATCGTTCGCAAACACATCTCAACATCATCGAGGTTGGCAGAAGCCAAATCCTCAATTTCTGGATAACGCGCCCATAAGCCTGGTGTAATCTTATTAACAGCCTTGTCTGTTGTCTGGGCTGATAAAATAACAGCAACTAATAGCTGGAAAGGCGTTTCCCACTCCAACTCTCCATGAGCATTGGGAAACATCTCTCCCATGAGAGCTAGAGCCTCATTAACACGTTTTCTTCCTAACATTATTGGCCACCCCATAATTGACGGGCGGCATCCATTCCTGTTTTGAAGTCATCAGAAACCTGATGATGGTGCTTCTTACCTTGATGCTCCAAACGACGCTCTTCAACTTGAATTTTAGTTGTAATACCACTTAATTTCCAGTTACGAAGAACTCCTTTTATATAATTCCAATTTGTCTTGCGGTTAAATACTGCTTCTTTCAAAGCCTCACGGATAAGTTCGGGATCAGTATGTTCTTCTTGGATTTCCTTGTTTAAATCTTCGACAACCATTGGATTCAAGATTCCCAAAGCTTGTTCCAATTCATCTGTTAATTGCTTGATGAGCTGGGTATTTGTTGGCTGACCAACGACAGGCCCTACCGTTGTCTTTTCATTGCTCACTAACTTGTCCAACACTGCCAAGGCAGGTGAGGCATCTACAACCATCTCAATTTCATTGTTAATCTTAATAGTCGTGAAATCAAGAAGTCCAGCCTCAGTCAATGTCGTAATACTTTTATTAACTTCAGTTGGCGTCTTCCCAGTTGCTTGCGCAATCTGACTAGAAGCCACTTCTCCAATCTGAGTTGTCGTTTGTAGATAGAGAAACTGCCAAACCAGAAAGTCATCCGCAGATGGGAAAATATCCTTAAAGTGGAAAAATAAAGCATTAGGAAGGACCAGATTACCTGATCGATACTGTTCAAAAAAACTCATATTTACCTTTCAGAGTAGCTAGACACCCCAAAAAGTCAAATGCTCTCACATAAGTCCTTTGAGACTGTCTACTACAAATAACCGTAGAATGAAAAATCGTCTTCCAACTCTTCTAAACGATAAGGTGTTTCTTGATATACCGCATAGTTAATCCAATTGCTAAAGAAAGCAGATGCCGCAAGATTCCAACGAAGTTTAGGCTCCTGACTTGGATCATCCTCTGGGAAATAGTTTGCCGGTACATCTGGATTAATGCCTGCATCCAAATCTCTTCGGTATTCTCTTGCCAGAGTATCACGGTCATATTCAAAATGACCAAAACTATATACTTCACGAAGATTCTTACTTGCTAGAATGGATAAGCCAACTTCTGGTCCTGACACAACAATATCTAAATCCGTCTTGTTTTTAATATCCTCGAGCCTAACCTCTGTATAGCGTGAGTGCGGTGACATAAAGCTATCATCAAAGCCATTCATAAGGAAGTTTTCAGGCATGTCAACAGTTTGTTTATAGATTCCAGATAATTTCTCTGACAATGGAACCTTGTCGACTCCATGCTTGTAATAGAGACCTGCTTGAGCTCCCCAACACAGATGAAGGGTTGAATAAACATGCTTTTTAGACCAATCAAAAACTTGTGTTAATTCTTGCCAATAATCCACTTCCTCAAATGGCATTTGCTCAACAGGAGCACCTGTTACAATGAGACCATCATAATACTTATGCTTAATTTCATCAAAAGTCTTATAGAAAGTTTCCATATGTTCGGCATGTGTATTTTTTGACTTATGACTAGCCATATAAAGAAACTCGACGTTAATTTGAAGTGGCGTATTAGCTAAAAGACGTAGTAACTGAGTTTCTGTAACTTCTTTAGTTGGCATAAGATTTAGGATTAAGACCTCCATTGGTCGAATATCCTGGCTACTAGCTCTGTTCTCATCCATGATGAAGACATTTTCCGAACGCAATACATCAAGAGCTGGCAACTTATTATCAAGTTTTATAGGCATAACAATATCTCCATCCTTATTTATTCTATCTTCATATTATAAACCGGGGAGGTATTGTTATCAAATATATATTTTCTCTAGTTAGCTATAGCTTTAACCTATACTTAGAGAACACTTATGTTTTAAAAGAGTTAAAAAGGCCCAAAGGCCTTTTGTTAATTCATAGATAGATTTATCCTGGGAAGTTCATCAATACTTTAGTATCGTAACCTTCAATAGCTTTGCGTCCATTAAGACCATCAAGCTCAATCAAGAAGGCACAGCCAGCAACGACACCACCTAGGCGCTCAATCATTTCAATTGTAGCTTTGACGGTACCACCAGTCGCCAAGAGATCATCAACGATAAGTACACGTTGACCTGGTTTGATTGCATCAGCATGCATACAAAGTGTATCGACACCATACTCTTTTTCGTAATCTGCTGAAATCACTTCACGTGGCAATTTACCAGGTTTACGAACTGGCGCAAATCCGATACCAAGTTCAAAGGCAACTGGACATCCAACGATGAAACCACGTGCTTCGGGACCAACAATCATGTCAATCTTCTTGTCAGTCGCATACTGAACGATTTCACGGATAGCATAGCTATAAGCATTTCCATCAGCCATCAAAGGACTAATATCACGGAAAGTAACCCCTTCTTTAGGGTAGTTTTCAATAGATGCAATATAATCTTCTAATTTCATTTGTTCTTCCTATAGGCTTTTCGCCAAAAAAAATATTTACATACCATTATAGCATGAATCTTCAGATTTAGAAAATGCTAACCCTCATTTCGAGATGAATCCTTTAGATTAAGCACTAGTTCTACTTATAAAGCCAGTCATAAATTTCCTGTGGTGTCCCTAAAGCCATAAGTTCTTGGAACTTGACGAGATGTTTAAGATCTTGGAAAATCTTGCTGTCCTCAATCTCACGTTTTTCAGCTTCTTTATTGATTGTCATAACACCATTATCAATAGTCACAAAATCCAATTCATCAAAAATCTGAATCATCTTAATCAGAAGTATCTTATCGATTTTAAGGTAATGACTGAGCTCATCCAGTTTATAGCGGACATCGAATTCTGGGAATTGGTAAATGGTTTTATAGAGCCTTGCAAATTGCTCTCTCGTTCCATATCCAGTCAGATAATAGGCTTCCTTAATGCTATTCTTAAAATAAATAGCCTGGAATTCCTTACCGTCAAACCACTCTTTTAATTCCATCGCTGAATTCGGTAGGGTGTTGAGGACAACTGCAGGTTCAGTGTCTGATGCTTCTTCTACCGTTGGTAGGCCTTCAGGCAGTGCCATATTTTTTGAGCGAAAATCAAATAATTGAACACCATCCACACGTGCATCTTCTAGCATGAGCTGGAGCGTTGTCTGACCATTCCAAACATTAACAGACAAGGTCACTGCCAATTCCAAACCCTGAGCTTGTTGGAATTCTTGAAGAAGATTACCTTTGTTAAAAGCAACAACATCAAAGCTATCCTTGCCTTGCTTAACCTTAAACTTAAGATGGGTTCCATTTTGTCCCATAGTCCTAGCTTGAGTAACGGTAATATCATGTAGCCAAAAGACTGGCTTTTTATTATCCATACCAAAAGGTGCTAGTTTTTCTAGGCTCTTAATGGTATCCAAGCTAAGCTCACTGAGTTGGAGCTCCTCGTCTAAATTTAACGTATTTTTGGCACTCGTATCAATGTTATTATCGTAGACAAAATGACACAAAATCTCTGATAGTCGTCCAAGATTTTCTTCTGGAAGGGTCATCCCCGCCGCTCCAGCATGTCCTCCAAAAGCAGTAAAGATGTCTCGGTGGTCATCAAGGGCATGGAAGATATTGATAGATTCCAAACTACGGGCTGAACCCTTAGCCAAGCCATCTTCAATATTCAAAACCACTACTGTCTGACTGATTTGTTCCATGATACGCCCCGCCACAATACCTAGGACGCCAGGATGCCAACCTTCCTTGGCCAAAACCTGAACAGGTTTATCCAAATCCACCATAGTCATGGCTTCATCAAAGATTTTTTGAACAACTTCCTTACGTTCTTCATTTTTAGCATTGATTTCCAAAGCAATGGCTTGGGCTTCTTCATCGTCAAATCCGGTCAGCAGTTCAATGGCTGGATTTGGATCATCTAAGCGCCCCAAGGCATTGAGTTGAGGAGCCAGTTTAAATCCTACCGTTTCTTCAGAAATCGTTGTTGGGTCTACATCTGAAATGCGGAGTAACTCTTGCAGTCCAATACGCTCAGTAGTCTTTAGAATTTCCAGACCGACCTTGACCATAATACGATTTTCATCCGTTAGGCTAACCATATCGGCAATGGTACCAATGGCTACCAAGTCCAACATCTCAGTAGGAATAGTTTCAAGGAGGGCAGTTGCCAATTTGAAAGCTACACCACAACCTGCCAAATACTTAAAAGGATAATCGGCATCTGGATGCTCTGGATGGACAATCGCATAGGCATCTGGAAGCTGGGCCGGCATACTGTGATGGTCTGTAACGATAACGTCCACACCTTGCTCTTGCGCATAAGCGATAGCCTCATTCCCCGCTACCCCATTATCCACTGTAACAATGAGTGAAATGCCTTCCTGCTCAATAAAGTACTTGTAGACACTTTCATTTGGCCCATAACCATCTGTGAAACGGTTAGGCAAATAGACTCGAGCCTCAGCTCCCATCATTTCAAGAGCTTCCTTGACAATCGATGCTGATGTCATCCCATCCGCATCATAGTCTCCATAGACTAAGATTTGCTCATAATTTTCAATGGCCTGACGAATTCTAGCCACTGCCTTATCCATATCATGAAGAAGATAAGGATCATGAAGGTGTGATAAATCAGCCTTTAGAAAGCCTTCAAGAGCATCTTCTGTCGTAATGCCACGTTCATAGGCAATCTTGGCTGCTGTTTCTGCCAGTCCATGTTCTTTGGCAAGTTTAAAAAAGCCAGCATCTGGCTCTTTTGTGTTTATTTTCCAATCATACGTTGATGTAATCATGTTTTTATCTTTTCTCCCTGTCATCTAGTCTATCTATTATAACATGAAAAAATTTATCATAGTGGATAGAAAGCTAAGTTTCCTAAAAAGAGAATGTCAAACATCGGAAGGTGTTTAGACTCGTGGTACACTTCCAATCAAGACCTGCTTTTCTAGACAAAATAATAGTCTGGATATTGTTCCCTTTTTGACTTGTGTTTTCTCAGATATTCCCTTTTCCTCTTTACGTTAACTAACTCTATTCTACTATCATTTTCAAGTAATATTAGGAAAAACAAGAAAAAGATTCCCTATTTGGAAATCCTCTACATCAATATTTATAAATCATCCCTGTACAAGCTTGCTCTGAAAGTTCGACAAATCCCAGGGATTGGTAAAAGGCTAAATTTTTCTCGCTACGATCAGTGGCAAGGAGCCGTTGATAGACATTGGGGAAAGTCGCTAAAGCCTCTTCTAAGAGTTTCGTGCCAATGCCTTGTCGCTGGTGATCTGGTCGCACCAAGAGGTCCTGTACAAAAATGACAGAATGGCCATCCCCTACTAAGCGAATGTAGGCTACTAACTCTTCCTTATCATAGACCGCCAACTGCCATAGACTGGCTTTGACAGCTTCTTCTAGCATGGTTGGATTGTTAGTATAATTGGTCCAGCCGACTGAACTGTACAGTGCGAGTAGGTCTGTCATCGCTGGAATCTCTTTTTTATAATTTAACATCTTAACTCCTTTTTAACCTATAATGCTGGAAGAAGGCGATATCCCGATAAGGGGACTTTTGGCAGACCGCCAGCTCCATCTTAAGCATAGACTCTCGCCATCCCTCTTGGCCTTTGAAGCGATTGTCCTGCAAGGCATAAAAGACACGGATCCCTTGGTAGTCTTTAATTTCAAGAGCTAAATTTTCTACTACTGCATCAAGATCATAGGCCTGAGCCAAACCCATGGAGTGGGTTTCCAGATCTTGGCCTGCTAGTAAATCGAGGGCCTTCTGAGTATCATTTTCGAAGACGACGGTCTGTAGGACTCGGCCGACTTCATTGTGCTTGACGATAGAGAGCAGGCCTCCTGGTTTCAAGAGGCGGATGAATTCCTTGAGAAGCACCTTGCGATCCTCTACATATTCCAAAACGTTGTGACAGAGGATGACATCAAAGCTGGCATCTTCAAGGCTTGCCAACTGGTCCAGACTTCCGACTAGTTGTTGGTAGGTGTGATCTTGGGTACGCAAGGCCACCATTTCTTCATTAGGCTCCACAGCAAGGACTTTATTTTCTTGCGCTAGGTGGTTGGCTACAAGGCCAAAGCCACTACCAAAATCAATCACTCGCTTTCCCTTGATGTCCTGTAATTGGTCAAAAAGAATATCATAATAGATTTGACCCCAGGGTTGCTTGAGATTCTCTAAATACGCTTGGATATTTGCGGCCATCTAGTATCCTCCTATTTGTAGTTAAACACATTGGTAGCTAGTTTGTCCGAGATGTGTGGAAATAGCGTATAGCCTTTATGGGCAACTGCTAAGAGTCGTGGTAGATTGACTTCACGTTTATTTTTGCCCAGAATACGGACAATCTTTTTAGCCACGTATTTAGGACTGAGGACAAATTTCTTAACACTCTCAAGATAAGCTCCAGAGGGATCAGCTTGATTGAAGAAAGATGTCTCAATTGGACCAGGATTGACCGTTGTCACATAGACTCCCTTATCAGCAAGCTCTAAACGAAGGGCATCTGAAAAGCCAATTACCGCAAACTTTGTCGCTGCATAAACACTTGAATTGGCTGTCGCAATTTTTCCCGCCATACTAGCAATATTAACGATATGCCCATTGCCCTGTTCCACCATTTTCTCAGCCATCAGACGTGAAAAGGTCATCGTCGCAAAGGTATTGATATCAAACATATCACGGACTTCTTGGCTAGTGTAGTTATCATAAGACTTGAATTCACCGAAACCAGCATTATTGATAAAGACGTCAATACGTCCAAATCGTTGATAGAGATAATCTACCATTTTTTTAATAGCATTGTCGTCTCTAAGGTCAATGGCAAGGCAGGTTTTATTTTCCACATGGCGATAACATTTCTCAAGTTTGTCCTTGTCTCGTCCTAAGAGGATAATACCATCACTGGGTGAGAGCTGCTTGACAATTTCTTGAGCAAGGCCTCCTGAGGCACCAGTAATAGCAATAATACGTTGTTTAGCCATTAAATCTCTACCTCTTCCAAGTCACGAACGATGTGGGTGTTTTCGAAAATTGTTTTAGCATCTGCTGCCATCTTACCGATATCACGCCCCAAGAAACGTGCTGATACGTGATTTAGAAGAAGGCGTTTAGCTGATGCATCTTTAGCGACCTGTGCTGCTTGCATATTGGTTGAATGCCCATGGCTTTTGGCAATTTTTTCATCACCCTTACCATAAGTAGACTCGTGAACTAAGACATCTGCCCCCAATCCAAGACGAACACTGGCATTTGTCTTACGGGTGTCACCTAAGATAGTGATAACTTTACCTTTCTTAGGCGCGGAAATGAAGTCCTTGGCAATGATTTTCGTTCCATCTTCAAGAACCACATCTTGACCATTCTTAATTTGACCAAAAAGTGGTCCAAATGGCACACCTGCTGCTTTAAGGGCCTCAGCATCCAAAGTTCCTTCAAGATCCTTTTGAACCACACGGTAACCAACACAAAAAATGGTGTGATCCAACTTATCTGCATAAACCGCAAACTTGTCATTTTCCATAACCAAGCCTAGCTTATGCTCATCAATTTCCTTAAAATGCACATGGTAAGGTAGGCGTGTCCCAGAGGTACGAAGACTGGTCATAACATATTGTTTAATACCAACTGGACCATAAACTTCAAGGTCAGTTTGTTCTTCACTAGATTGGAAGGAACGACTAGCCAAGAAACCAGGTAGACCGAAGATATGGTCCCCGTGCATATGTGTGATAAAGATTTTTTTAACTTTACGAGGTTTGATTGTTGTTTCTAAAATCTGACGTTGGGTTCCTTCCCCACAGTCAAACATCCAGACTTCGTTGATTTCATCGAGTAGCTTCAAAACCAGACTCGATACATTACGAGCCTTGGATGGCTGTCCGGCGCCCGTCCCTAAAAATTGTAATTCCATGACTTTCTATACTTTCTATCTATCGTTTTTCTTATTTCTGGACAATATAAGCCAGGCATTCACGCTGAGCAAAGTCATAATAAACGGTTTGCCCTTTATATTGAGACAAAAGTTCCACTAATTCATCTTGATTAAAGCTAGCCAACTTAATGACATTTCCCTTCAGTTTAGTTACACGACTTAGTAACTGAGTCTCTGGTGTCAACTCTTCCAACACTTCTTCATCAAAGTAAACCTTGGCCATTTTAATTTGAGTTCCTTCAAGATAAACCTTATACTGTGGGAAAACCTGAGCAAGCTCAAACAAAATACTAGCCGTTGGAACCTCTGAATGCTCTGCAAAGACTAGGGCCACTTCATCGGCATTTTCATAGCAAAAACCATAAGATTTTCCTGAAAGATTGAGACGAATAAAGGGCTTGTGCTCATCAAAAGATGGTGCAGGGTTAAAGAGGTTCAACTCTTTTGAAAGTTCCAAGTAGTAATCCGTCGCTGCTTCAGGAGATTGCTTCTGGTAAATCTCTGCAAAATAAGCATTAATCACGCTTGGTGGTGGTGTAATGAAGGCCAATTTTTGACTGTCTGAAAGATCTGACAAGGTATTTTCCAGATAGACCTTATCTAAACTTGTAAAACCACCATATTTTAAAGCTAAATCCATATAATCAGTCATAAAATTCTTCCAATTTCCATTTATTTTTCGGTGAAATATAACCTGTGATTTCTTCCACTTCTGTCTCGAAACTATAGCTATCTAGCAAGGCCAATTGACTCAACTGATAAAGTTTATAAGCTTGATCCTGATGTACCTTAATACTAAAGGGTTCAAAAATCTGTTGAATTTCATCAATCAAGAGTCTTCTGAGGGCCTCACGACTTCCCTTGTCACGTGCTGAGAGGCGAACATTAGGAAAGACTGTTGCTACTAGATTATCAGCTACATCCATCTTATTGTAGATTGCTAGGCGAGGAATATCAGTCATGTCTAAGTCTTTGAGAATGTCTAAGACCACCTTTTCGTGCTCTTCGTGATTAGGATCACTCGCATCAATGACATGCAAAAGGAGGTCCACATTACGACTTTCTTCAAGCGTTGACTTAAAGGCAGCAACCAATTCTGTTGGCAAATCCTGGATAAAACCAACCGTATCTGTCAAGGTCACTTGAAACTGATCTTTTAAGTAAATTTTCTTAGTCGTTGCATCCAAGGTCGCGAAAAGTTCATTGGCCTCATACTGCTTATCATCCGTCATAAGGTTCATGATTGTTGACTTCCCAGCATTGGTGTAACCTATCAAGCCAATTTTAAAGGTACTTGAATCAACACGCTTTTCGCGAATGGTTTCTCGGTTCTTCTCAACAATCTTTAACTGGCGTTCAATATCGGCTATCTGGTTACGAATCGAACGACGATTGAGCTCTAACTGACTTTCACCAGGTCCACGGCTACCAATGCCCCCTGCTTGACGGCTGAGCATAATCCCTTGACCAGCCAAACGAGGCAACATGTACTTAAGCTGAGCTAGGTGTACCTGAAGTTTACCTTCATGGCTTCTAGCCCTCATGGCGAAGATATCCAGAATTAGTTGCATGCGATCAATAACTTTTACGCCAAATGCAGCTTCAAGATTGGTATTTTGACGAGGCGTTAAACGGTTATTGACGATGACAGTGCTAATCTCATCCGCATCCACCATGGCCTTGATTTCTTCTAATTTTCCTGAACCCACGAAAGACTTACTATCATAGCGTTCACGTTTTTGGGTATAGCTAGCTACAACCTCTGCCCCTGCAGTTTTGGCAAGACTGGCAAGTTCCTCCATTGACATGTCAAAATGCTCTGTCTCTTGCAATTCAACACCTACTAAAATAGAACGTTCTTGCTGTTTGGCTGTCTCTATCATAGCAAACCCCTTTTCGAAATAGTCGACTTCTATTATACCATAGGCAGGGGCAAAGAAAAGGTCACAGACCTTAATTTTTTTCAAAGAAAAACAAGTTGGATTAACCAACTTGCTTCTTCTTAATGTTTACGTGTCGGTTTCTTTTTTGAACCCTTACGACGCTTGCCTTGATGAATGCTTGGCGTATTTTGAGAAATGGTTTGACGCATTTTCTCAGTGGCCTTATCAACCTTATCTTTAGCCTTACCCAATTCTTGAGAGGCCTTAGTAACACTCTTCGAAGACTTGTTCTTCTTAGACTTACTCTTAGAAACAGGTTTCACTTGACTAGTTCCAGACGTACGCATCCGACGAGACATTGCCAAGAGAATTTTATTTTCCTCGTTGAGATTGGTTTGATAAGCCATCGAAAGCACCAAACCAACACCAATCAAGTTAGAGATGAGTGATGATCCCCCTTGGGAAATGAAGGGTAAAGGAATACCTGTCAAAGGAAGAATTCCCACTGCTGCCCCAATATTTTCAAAAATATGGAAGACAATCATCATGATAAAACCTGTCGAAATAAAGGTATAGAAACGATTGTTAGACCTGAATGTCACCCGCAACATGCGATAAATAAGGAAGAGATAGGTTAGAAGAACCAATCCACCACCTACCAAACCAAAGTCTTCCGCAATAACTGTGAAAATCATGTCACTCTCACGAACCGGTACGTTCAACTCCAGATGATTAAAGCCTTTACCATAGATTCCTCCAGTACCAATCGAAATCATCCCCTGCGTCTGTTGAAAGGCGATACCATCTGCATAAGTGAAGGGATCCAACCAAGCTGAGATACGGTTAATCTGGTAGGTTTGTACCCCCATCTTGAGCATAGCTTCCTTACCCCAATCTGTGGTAAATACCATTACAAACAAGCCTAACCCCACTGCAAAAGCTAGAACTACCGGCAAGATAATACGCCAGGATATTCCCGAAACAACTATTATACCTGCTAAAATAGCGAGGAAGACTAAGGCTGTCCCCATATCACCTTGAAGAACCAGTAAACCTAGGACAGGAAGCGTGACCGCTACATATTGGAAAAGTAGCAACCAGTCATCTTGAAGTTCAGTTACTTCCTTTCCTTGTTTAGCCCAAACACCTATTCTCGAAAGAAAAAGGATGTAGGATATCTTCATAAATTCTGATGGTTGAAAAAGGGTGACTGATCCAATGCTGACCCAGTTTTTTGCCCCTGTCGAGGCAACCAAAGCAGGTGAATAAAAAACGAGAGGTAGAACCATAAGCCCCAGGCCAAACATATAGAGCCAGGGGGTTGCCTTCCAAAGAAACTCTGTATTAAATAACATGACAACAAAAGCAAGTACTGAACCTAGAAAAATCCATAGTACTTGCTGAGACATGACTTGCACAAGATTCTTTGGGTAATCAAAATTTGTCGCGATAAATACCGAGACCAGACCAACCAGTAGTAGGATAAGGACTGGCAAGAGAATCGAGTAATCTATCCGACTTTCAATAGTATTTTTTGACTTAGCCATGTGTACTCCAAAATAAAGATTTAGCAAGAGTTATTATACCACTTTTTGGCCAGACAAATGACCTGAATGTATAAAAGTTTGACAATTTTTTACGAAAAAAGCAACCACAAAAGTGATTGACTTCTTTCATTCATTAATCTTAATTTGACACGTAACCTTTACCTTGAGCATTGAAGTATACCCATTGCCCTGAAGGAATTCGAATCCAGCGATTAATAGCCTTGTCACCTGTATGGACATCATAGTAAGAGATTGATCCATCAGGATTCGTAGCTGTGGCACCCTTCACTTGTTTACCAGTTTGGTCAAAGTAGAGGTGTTGGCCGTTGATAGTCTGTTCGCCAACAACTACTTCTCCTTTAGCATCAGCATAATACCAGTTATTGTCTCCGCTAGTGAAGAAAGTTGATACTAACTTATCTCCGGTAGCCCCATGGTAATATGAGCGAGTGCCATTAGCGTTTGTTGCAAAGCCACCTTTAACTTGCTTACCATCAGTACCAAAGAAGAGTTTTTGACCGTTGATTACTTGAGCTCCAGTAACGACATTACCCTTATCATCAGCATAATACCATTTATCATGACCAGTAGTGAAGAAGGTAGAAACCATCTTATCACCAGTATCCCAGTGGTAGAATGAACGACTACCGTTAGTGTTCGTTACGAAGCCACCCTTAACTTGACGACCATTAGCATCAAAATAGAGATGTTGACCATTGATAACTTGTGCACCTGTCACATTACGACCATGTGAGTCTGCGTAGAACCAGTTATTGTCCCCAGTAGTATAGAAGCCTGGTGTATGTGCCTTAGTCACAACACCCTTAGCATCGATATTAAAGGTTTGACCATCAACTACTAGTGATGTATCAACAAGTTTCACACCTGTGATTGTATCGTAGTATGAAGTCGTACCATCAGGATTGTTCACGAACTCACCTTTAACTTGCTTACCTGACTCATCAAAGTAGAGCTCGTCACCATTGATGGTTTGGGCACCACGAAGAACATCACCTTCATTGTTTGCATAGTATGTGGCATCACCAACTTGGAAGAAGCGGTTCTTAACTTGAACACCTTTTTCATTGAAGTAAAGGTTTTGTTTACCTACCTTAGTAAATCCAGTGGCAACATAGCCCTTATCATTAGCGTAGTACCAGTTACCATCTTGTTCAAAGAAGCCTGAGTACTTACGTTCACCTGAATCACCACAGAAGAACATCAAATGGCCGTCTTTTGTAGGAATGAAGATACCTTTAGCTTGGTAACCATTGTCATAGAAGTATTTTTCCTTACCTTCTACTTCAGTCAAACCTGTGGCCATGATTCCACCTTTGAACAAGTATTGATAGAATTTTTCTTCCTTACCACTATCATCTTTAACGGTAACTTCTTTCCAACCAGTTTGAGTCGTCAATTTACCTGACTTACCATAAACCAATGATTGACCTTTGGCATTTTTAATAACACCATCAGTAAACATAACACCATTTGGCAAGAAGAAATAGTTTGAACCGTCGATAGCTTGTTCACCAGTTACAAGGTAACCCTTATCGTTAAAGTAGTACTGTTTGCCATTATATGTCACAAATTGACTCTTAGCTTGAGTACCAGATGTTGTGTAATAAGTTACCCCTGTACCATCATAAGCAAATCCAGTTTTAGCTTTTGTATCACCAGTCAAGGCTGCTGGAAGGAAGGTACCTTTATCGTTAACGGTGAAGTACAATTTACCATCGCTGAGAACGTAGTCAGAACCATGTTTTTGGATATTTGTACCGTTAAAGTACTTAGCTTCCCATTGTTTAATCTTCACAGATGGATCAATTGTCTTACCTGACGCTTCCATAACTTCTTTGAAGATTTCTGGATAAAGTTTTTGAAGTTTGTCGAGGAAGGCACCACCATACTGTGCTTGGAAATCATTTCCTGATGACTTAGTATTTGTCACATAGAGTTTATTAACCAAGCTAGTATCATCAAGCACCTTACCATGTGTATCTGTACGAGTAGCTGTCACTACTTCTTTACCTGGGAGAGTATACAATTGGTCTGGAACCCAGTCAGCAATGACTTGAATACCTTGTTTGTGAAGAGCCTTGAGGGCATCACGAAGGTCTTCTTTTGAACCGTATTTATTGTTTTTGCTCATGGCAAAGTCATAACGGTCTGTGAAGGCATAACCATTTTCAATAATAGAATCAAGGAAAGTGCCATCTTTAGATGAGACATATTGAGGTGCAATTTCAAATGACGTAATGCCCCATGACTTGAAGAGGTCTGCATTAGCTGCAATCAATTTATTAGTATATTGACTGTCTTCTTTAACAAAGTCTTGGAAGTTTGAGAAACCTTCGTAAATCACTTGTGCTTCAAGGGCTGCAGAAGAGCTATAAACCTTATCCCCTTCTTTGTAGGCTTTTGTTGATGGTTTAGCAAGAACGTTTTGATCGTCAGTCGCACCTACTGGTACCCAAACTGAAAGGTAACCACTCATATCAACAGTCTTAAAGCCTTTGATTTCATCAGCTGTGAAGACAAGATTTCCTTGTGCATCTGTATATTTAACAATCTTAGTATCTGAATCATTCAATGATGACACGATACCTTTATCCGTACCAAGCAAGAGTGGACGGTAGGCTTGGTTCTTGTGGGCTGCACCCATATTTACAGTAATCGTTTCACCATCTGCTAATTTCAAATCTGGGTTATTAGCAATAAGGGTCAACATACCAGAATTGCGGCCGTATTTTCCACCTTCTGTATCTGTCTTAGACATCAAATCTTGACCGTAACGGACAGAGACAAGAACTTCTTTGTTGTCTTTAGCAGATGACACGCCATCACCAGCAAGGTTATGGATATAAGATGTTTGTCCACCGGCTACATATTTAGAACGAGCTTTAAGAAGTGTCGTGATTTGGTCAAAGTATGGTGATTTCTTAGCCATGTATTGACCGTTATCAGTATACAAGTCTCCGTAATATACACGAGTTGCTGCACCCATTGTTTGAAGCATCAAAGCATAGGCAGCAGGGATATTTGAGTGTGTATATTCCTTATCAACTTTCAACATATCCGCATTATAAATGTCGAAAGCCTGTTTCAATTGGTCTAATGTGAATGTGAAACCATCTGTTGTAGGATCAATTTTCTTACTGATAATGTCTGCGATAACCGTTTGAACTTCTGAGTCGTGTGCACGAACAAAGAGGTAGGTTGCAAAACCAAGTTGATCATATGAGGTAACTTCCGCACGGTTTGAAAGACCAAAATAACCACCGTTAATAAGGTCCTTCATTGATGCATTACGTGCACCTGTACCCTTATTCGTTACCGGACGAGTCAATCCATGAACAATAGACAAACGGAGACCATTATCCATAGAAAGGGCAGCTGTATTGTGTTCGTCAACATAATATGGGTCATTTTGAGACCAAGCTTCAAGAATTGAGATATTAGCAAGGGCACGTGCTTCAGACTCGTTTACCTTGTAGGCTGCCTTCATGTATGAAGACACCAATTGAAGCATATCGATGCTGACATTGTCCACTGCATCAACACGGATACCATCAAAGTGAGCATCTTTGTCCTTGTCACCAAAGACGATTTGTCCCCAGTTCATGAAGTAATACAATTGGTTAAGCATTTCAGCTTGCACAATTGGGTTTGAGTTGTCGATATCGCTTGATAGCAAGAACTCATAACCAGCATCACTACCACTCTTGATCTTGTCTTTTGCCAAACGGCTTGTCGCTGTTTGATCAAGTTTACGGTAGTCTGAGTTAGCCCACTTCGTTAAATCACTATTAACAAAGAGGAGAGCTCCTTTTTGGAAGTGTTCTTTACCTGGAGATTCAGAGTTAATATTCCATTTATCTTGGTCTTTAACAAAGGCCTCGATTGACTGACGCAACCAGTCTGTTGACTTATTAGCAGCAATCTTAACTTCAATCTTACGTTGGATGATTTGAGCAGCGGCATTCAAACTAGCTTGAGAATTTTCAATCGTAAAGACATCTTTTGTTTCTTCACCGTTGCTAAGAGCCTTAGTCATGTAGTTCAAGTAAGCTACTTGAGTATCCTTATCAGGCCACCAAGACATCAAAAGTGGACGGAAATCTTTTTCAGTTGACGCTTTCCAAGTTGTACCAGCTTCAAGGATTTCTTTTGGACGGTACCAACTATCTGCTGTCAAATAACCATCAACAAGTTCAAAGCTTGCTTTTGTTGAATCATAGGCAGCATTATTTTTTGTAAAATCAGTAACAAGATTTGTTGTTTCTTGTGTGAATGAATAAGTTGATGTGCTTGAAAGGGCACCATTTTCATCAAAATAAAGGACCTGACCATTTACAGTAATGGCAAAGTTTTTCTTGTGTGATCCATCTTCTAGAAGATAGTAATATTTACCATCTTTTTCCTTTTTAATATTATCAAGTGAGACTGCAGCCTTAATCTCAGCTTCAGAAAGCTCTTTAGACTTCTCAGCCGTTGGAGCAGCTACTCCAGCATTTGCAGCTACTTCCGATGTTGTAGCAGTTTCTGGTTTAGCAGCAACTTCTGGCTTAGCAGTCGTTTCAGGTTTGGCTTCAACCTCTACTGCTGCAGCTCTATCACTAGTTGTTCCTGAATTTGGTTGAACAGTCGTTTCAGCTGGTTTGTCAGCAGTAACTGCTGCTCGCTCTGTTGTTGTGGCATTTGAAGTATTTCCTACCTCAGTTGTTGTGCCTACCTCTTTTTCAACCACAGGATTTGTATTTTCCCCGACTGTAGTTGTTGAAGGTGATCCATTAGTATTATTTATTTCTTCTGCAGAGGTGAGTGAAGATGTGGCAACACTACCACCTACAATGGTAGCCAAAGCTGCTGAAGCGACAGCCAAAGTAACCCACTGCTTCTTCACTTTATGCAGTTTATAGCGTACTTTATTTTCCATATTCAATTTTTCCCCAATATATTTTTTGTCTTAAAATCTACACCTTAAAGACTTACTTATTATATCATTTTTCACTATCAAAAAAACTTAATACAACTTATTTTAATGACTTTTTTACCATCTTAATATTAAATTAAAAATCCGTCATGTAAGCGACTTGAAAGGGTATTTTTCAAAAAGAACCTTTTCCTAGAAAATATAAAAAAGAGAACCGAAGTTCTCCTTTTTAAATCAATTAGTTTAGCACTCTAGGTGGGTAAGCAAGACCATTCTTATCAAAGTAAACGTAAACTCCTGGTTGAATTTCTACCCATGTGCTAACAGCTCTCTTACCACTATCACCATAGTAATAGCTGATTCGACCATTGCCAGCACTTACTGTTTGCCCTTTTACTTGTTTACCATCTTTAGCAAAGTAATAAGTATCGTCACCAATTTTAACTTCACCAGTCACTGACTTACCATTAGCACCGATATAGTACCAATTGTTGTCTCCTGTTGTGAAGAACTCATTAGTCAAGCGTTCACCTGTTGCAGCATCATACTTGCTATAAGTACCATCTGCATTCTTAACAATACCACCCTTAACTTGGCTTCCGTCTGCATTAAAGTAGAGGTGTTGTCCATTGATAACTTGAGCACCTGTAACAGTCTTACCATTAGCGCCTGCATAGTACCAAACATTGCCATCAGTTGTGAAGAATTCGTTAGTCACTAGCTCTCCAGAACCTTCTTTGTACTTACTATAAGTACCATCTGCATTCTTAACAACGCCACCTTTAACTTGACTTCCATCTTCATTAAAGTAAAGTTTTTGACCATTGATAACTTGAGCACCTGTAGCGGCAACACCATTTTCATCGAAGTGGTACCATTTACCATCGATGTTCCTCCAAGTGTTCTTGATAGCATTACCAGTATGAGCTTCGAAGTAATAAGTCTTACCTTTATAGGTTGCTAACTTATCTTTAGTTTGGAAACCATCTTCACCAAAGTATTGTGTGGAACCATCGATAACAGTAAGACCTTTAGCCATGACACCTTCATTAGTGAAGTAACGGAATTTCACAACCTTAGATTCATTACCATCTTTATCAGTTTCAGTTACATCAAATTTAGTGTAACCACCCTTGTACATTTGACCTTTATAGTTATAAAGGTAAGTATTACCGTTAGCATCAACATAGAAGGCATTGCTCAACATGATACCATTTGGCAAGAAACGATAAACATCTTTACCATTTGGTGAGTATTCACCATTTGTAACCATGTGACCACGTGCATCAAAGTAATAGGTATTTCCATTGAAAGTAACAAAGGCAGATTTAGCTTGATTACCACTTGTACCGAAGTAAGTGATTCCCTTACCATCATTTGAGAACCCAGTAACAGCCTTTTCATTTCCTGTCAATTGAAGAGGAATGAAGTTACCTTCTTTAGTGACAGTGAAATATTTACCAGTTGCTTCATCGCTAAGTACATAGCCAACACCGCGGTCAAGAACGTTTGTTCCGTTGAAGTATTTAGCCTTCCATTGTTTCAATTTAACAGAATCATCAATTGGTTTACCAGTTGAGATCATGTTTTCCGTGAACATTTTAGGGTACTTAGCTTTAAGTTCAGCTAAGAATTCGCCACCATATTGAGCTTGGTAATCCCTACCTGATGACTTAGAGTTAGCTACATAAAGTGAGTGATCAATGATAGCATCTGCAATCTTACGTCCTGCACCGTCAGTACGAGTCGCTGTTACGACTTCTTTACCTGGCAATTGGTAAATTTGGTCTGGAACCCAGTCAGCGATTGCTTGGATACCCGCTTTGTGAAGGGCTTTAAGAGCATCACGAAGATCTTCTTTAGAACCATATTTATTGTTCTTACTCATGGCAAGATCATAACGATCTGCAAAGGCATAACCATTTTGGATAACTGAGTCAAGGAAGGTACCGTCATCGGCAGATACAAATTGTGGTGCCATTTCAAATGATGTTACGCCCCATGATTTGAACAAATCAACATTTTCAGCAATCTTACGGTTAGTATAGACTGAAGGATCTGAACCATCCGGGATAGTTTGGAAGTTTGAGAATCCTTCGTAGATCAATTGTGAATCATAAGCCTCAGTCGCTTTAAGGGTCAATTCGCCTTCTTTTTTAGCTTCTGTTGAAGGTGCTACACGGATATCTTGATCATCTGAAGCTCCGACTGGAACCCAAACTGCTACGAAACCTGACATATCAAATGTTTCATAACCCTTGATGTCATTAGCGCCGAAAGTCAAGACACCATTGCTGTCTGTTTCTTTCACGTAACCTGCTGCGATTGCCTCTGCATCAGATGTAAAGTTCTTGATACCATCAGCTGTACCAACAATCAAAGCACGGTATTTCTGGTTGGCATGGATTTTACCCATTTCAACATTAAGTTTAGCTGACTCATGCAAAGTCAATTTTGGATTATTCACTACAAGAGTTACCTGACCAGAGGTACGGCTGTATTTAGAACCTTCTGTATCGTCAGCTGTCATGATGTCTTTACCATAACGTACTGAAGTGTAGACTTCACTTGTGCGGTAAAGTTCAACATCTGAATTGTCCATCTTACCATCAGTTGGCAACCAGTAAGAACGTTGCGCTTGTCCACCAGATACATACTTGATACGGTTCTTCATCAAGTTAACGATGGTGTCGTGATATGGTGATTTAGTTTCCATATAGTGACCGTCATCTGTATAAAGGTCTCCATAGTAGACACGAGTGATCGTTTCCATGTTCTGCAACATTACAGCATAAGCTGCAGGGATGTTATTCAAGGTATATTTCTTATTGCTGCTGAGCATGTCTTTGTTGTAAATTTCAAATGCTTGCTTCATTTCAGAATCAGAGATAGTGAAACCATCTGATTTTTTATTGATTTCTTTCTTAATGATTTCAGCAATAATATCTTGAACGTTGTTATCATGGGCACGGATAAAGACGTAGTTTCCTGACGCGTCTCCGTATTTCTCATTGTATTTACCAATTGTAGACTGTTTAGCTGTACCGTCTTCGTTGTAGGCAGTGCTTCCATCTTTGTTAATCCAGTCAGTCTTAAAATCGCGTTGAGTCGTATTGAAAGTATTGTTATACAAAGGACTTACAGCTGGTGTACGATCCTTAATTGGTTTAGCCAATGAGAAAAGGAGGGCCAAACGTTGTTTATTTTCCATGGCAAGCGCAGCACCATCAGTCTTGTCATTGTAATGGTTGTCGTTAAGACTCCACGCTTCAAGAACTGAGATATGAGCAAGAGCTTGCGCCTCAGATTTATTTACACCATAGTACTCACGGAAATAGTTTGTGTAGAGTTGAAGCATGTCAGCATTGACATTATCTACCGCATCGACACGGATACCATCGAAGTTAGCATCCTTGTCACCCATAACAATTGAACCCCAGTTCATAAGGTAGTGAATTTGGTTCAATTGTTCCGCTTGAACAACTGGGTTAGATAAGTCTACGTCATTAGCAAGCAAGAAGTCGAAGCCACCCATGTGGTTTGGGTCAGACTGCTCATCAAGAACTGACTTATTAATCGTACCAGTCTGGTTAGTAGCCGTACGGTTCAAAAGACGATAGTTAGAATTTGCCCATGGTGTACGTGAGTCATTCACATAAAGAAGGGCTCCACCTTGAAGGTGATCCTCTCCTCCACCTTTTGAATAGTTTTCAGTTTCTTTGTTCCACTGTGGTTGTGTCTTAACAAAGGCAGAGATAGTTTCACGCAACCATTGTGTTGATTTTTCAGCCTGAATCTTTTGTTCAATCTTAACTTGGATATCCTTAGCAGCACGATTTAAGTCTGCTTGCTTATCTGTGCTTGTGTACTTAGCCTCCAAGTTGAAGACTTTAGACATGTAGTTCAAGTAATTAACTTGCGTATCTACATTTGGCCACCAAGCCATCAAAAGTGGACGGAAATCTTCTGCAGTTGATGCTTGCCAAGTCACACCATCTTTGATGATAGAAACTGGACGGTACCAGCTATCAGCAGTCAAATAACCATTAATCAATTCAAAACTTGCTTCAGATGAATCGTAGGCACGGTTATTGATTGAGAAACCATCAACAATATTTGTTGTTCCAGGTGTGAAAGAGTGTGTTGATGAACTTGTAAGGGCGCCATCTTTGCCGAAGTAAAGCAATTGACCATTTACAGTAATGGCAAAGTTTTCTTTGTGTGAACCATCTTCATTAACATAGTAATATTTACCATCAGTGTATTTGATGTTTTTCAAAGAAAGTGCTGCTTCCACTTCTGAATCTTTCAAAGCAGCTTGAGGAGCTTTAACTTCTGTATTGACGACTTCAGCCTTGACGGTAGCTGGCTGTTCTTCTGCTTTTTCAGTTGTAACAGCTGGTGCATCTGTTGTCACAACTGCTTCTTTATTTGGAACAGCTGCCACTGCTACATCAGCAGTTGTTGCTGTTGTAGCTGCTTCAGCTGTTGCTTGTGTGTTCGTTGTAGTTGCTGTTTCGGCAGCATTTGTTTCTTTAGCAGGCGTTAAAACATCTGCTTCTTTTGTATTTGTACGTTTATCGACTTCTTTGGTTGCTTCTGTAGAAGTAACTAAGTCGGCTGTTGTATCTGAATTTGGTTGAGTTACTGTCTTATCTTGAGTTTCATCCGCTGAAACTGAAGATGTTGTTGCAGACAATCCTCCTACGACAGTAGCAAGTGCTGCAGAGGCAACTGCAATTGTAACCCATTGCTTCTTAACTTTATGAAGCTTATAGTGTACCTTATTTTCCATTATAATTTTCCCCGTGATTTTATTTGTCAAAATCAGACTGAAATCTATCCGATTTCAAACAATTACATTATATCATTATTTTCTAACTATTTCTCAAATTAATTGTTTTTTTATAAATTATATGTAACATAACAGTAATATTAGAAAAGTTTTGTAACACACCTATTTCATATGTTTTCAATTCTCATTTTCATATCATTTGATAAGTGAAACTATTTTCTATAAAAATCGTCAACCCCCTTGATACAATGGCTTTTACAACGATTCTGACTCAAAATTGATATTTGTCAGATTTTTTTCTTTAAGGAGCAAAAAAAGGCAAAATTTCTTTAAACGATTCTCGTTTTCAAGAAATTTCACCTATAAATTCATGTCAAATCATATCGTTTTTCACTTAATCTCTCAGATTAAGATTAGATTGATTGATTATTTATCAAAATCAGCATAACCATTTTCATCGAAGAAGACAGTCTTACCGTCTTGGAAAGTGATCCATGTGTTTGTCACACGTTCTCCAAGAACTGATTCGTAGTATTCCACTCCTTTTGGTGTACTGATTGGGCTACCTTTAACTTGACGTCCCAAATGATCAAAGTAATATTCTTTACCATCGATATTTTGGCGTCCTGTTACAGCCTTACCATCTTTGAAGTAGTACCAAACATTGTTACCAGTTGTCAAGAAACGGTTATTGAGACGCTCCCCTGAATCTTTATCATAGTATGAAAGTGAACCGTCAGCATTCTTAACAAAGTCACCTTTAACTTGGCTACCATCTTCTTTGAAGTAATAGTTTTTACCGCCAATGCTATAGGCACCTGTCACGATTTCACCATTATCTTTGGCATAGTACCATGTCTTACCACCATCAAGAGTGAAGAAATCAGATTTGACTTGGCTTCCATCAGCATTGAAGTAATAGTTAAGGTGGTCAATTGTTTGACGACCTGTGGCGAGGTTACCATCCTTATCAGCATGGTACCACTTGCCGTTTACTTCGAAGAACTTGTCTTTAACCTTGTAACCATTATCTACAGTGTAGTAGCTAATCTTGCCATTTTCAGTAACAAATTCACCTTTAACTTGGGCACCATTTGCACGGAAGTAGTATTCGTGACCATCCAAAGTAAGGGCACCTGTCACATTTTTACCAGCTGCATCACGGTAGAACCATGTTGAGCCATCTGTTGTGTAGAATTCACCCTTCTTAGCCTGTGCATAGCCTTGATCATTGAATTCATACCAGATACCATCGATTTCAGCCCAACGATTTGTGTAGGCATTACCTGAATTTTTATCGAAGAAGTAGAGTTTTCCGTCTGGAGTAACATACTTAGTACCTTTAGCTTGGAAGCCATTTTCATCAAAGTATTGCAATCCTCCACCAGCATAAGTCAAGCCAACAGCCATTTCTCCAGTTGGTGAGAAATAACGGAATTTAGCTTCTGTTTCTGAAGTACCTTCTTTCGGTACATCGAATACAAAGTAACCATCTTTGTACTGCTCACCAAAGCTACCAAAGTAATAATATTTACCATCCTGTTGATAAATAGAATCACGAAGCTGGATACCGTTTGGCAAGAAGAAATAAGTCTTACCATCGATATCTTGACGACCAGTTAACATATAACCTTCTTTATCGAAGTAATAGTAATTTCCAGCATATTTAATGAAGGCATTCTTAGCTTGGAAACCACTATTATCAAAGTAGGCCATACCCTTACCATCATAGTAGAAACCTGTCTTACCACCTTGATCTGTCAAAGGTTTTGGCAAGAAGATACCATTATCAGTAACTTGATAGTAGCGACCAGTAGCATCGTTGCTGAGAACATAACGACTACCACGACCAAGGATATTAGTACCATTCATGTACTTAGCAGACCATTGCTTGATTTTAACAGATGGATCAATCTTCTTACCAGTTGATATCATCACATCTTCAAACAACTGTGGATATTTCTTTTGGAGCTCATCAAGGAACTCACCACCATATTGAGCTTGGAAATCCTTACCTGATGATTTAGAATTTGCAACATATAAAGTGTTATTGATATAAGCATTGGCCTTTGGAGTACCATAACTATTAGCACGTGTTGCTGTTACAACTTCTTGTCCTGGCAATTGGTAAAGTTGATCTGGTACCCAGTCAGCAATTGCTTGAATACCTTGCTTGTGAAGGGCTTTAAGTGCATCACGAAGATCTTCTTTAGAACCGTATTTGTTATTCTTGCTCATGGCAAGGTCATATCGGTCAGTAAAGGCATAACCATTTTGGATAACAGAATCAAGGAAGGTACGGTCATCAGCCGATACAAATTGAGGAGCCATCTCGAATGATGTGATTCCCCATGACTTGAAGAGTTCTGCATTTTCTGCAATCAATTTATTAGTATATTGGCTATCTTTTTCAACAAAATCTTGGAAGTTTGAGAAACCTTCATAGATAACTTGTGAGTCCAATGCTTCAGTAGCAGAAAATGTCTTGTCAAGTTTCTTATCTGAACCTTTAACACGGATATCTTGGTTATCAGGTGCACCTACTGGTACCCAAACACCAAGATAACCTCTCATATCAACAGTTCGATACCCCTTGATTTCATCTCCACTGAAAGTCAAGTTCCCTTCAGCATCAGTGTATTTAATTTTTCCAGCTGCTGCTGCATCATTTTCGTAAGTGACAATTCCCTTATCAGTACCAAGAAGTAATGGACGGTAGGCTTGGTTAGCATGAAGTTTACCCATGTTAACTTTCAAAGTACCATCACCCAGTGAGAAATCCTGATTATTGGCAATAAGGGTCAACATACCAGAATGTTTACTTGTTTCTGCTACACCCGTAGTTTGGTCAGCAGTCATAATATCTTTACCGTAACGAACAGATGACAAGATTTCTTTTCCATTGAACGTGTCGACTTTCATCGATTGTCCACCTGAAACATATTTCATACGGTTCTTCAAGAGCGTTGTGATAGCATCGTAGTAAGGAGACTTGGTAGCCATATATTGGCCGTTATCCGTATAAAGATCTCCATAATAAACACGAGTTACCTGCTCCATATTTTGAAGAATCAAAGCATAGGCAGCTGGAATATTGTTAATAGTATAACGTTTTTCTGCCTTCTTCATATCTTCATTATAGATTTCAAAGGCACGTTTCAATTCAGCATCAGTCATGGTATAACCATCTGATTTTGGATTGATCTCTTTTTGAACAATATCACGAATGATATCTTGAACAAGGTTATCATGAGCACGCGCAAAGATATAGTTAGCTTGTGTATCTCCATACTTACTATTATTTGTACGGTCTGTCAAACTGCTAGTAATCAAATCTTTCAATGAAGAGCCCGATCCATAAAGTGCACCCATAATTGCATAACGAAGGTTATTATCCATGGCAAGGGCTGCACCATCATGTTTTTGATTATAAGCATTATCATTTAAATCCCAAGCTTCAAGGATAGAAATGTGAGCGAGTGCATTGGCTTCAGATTTATCCACACCAAAGGCCGCACGGAAGTAGTTTGTATAAACTTGGAGAAGGTCTGCATCGACATTGTCAACTGCATCAACACGGATACCATCAAAGTTAGCATCCTTATCACCCATAACAATTGATCCCCAGTTCACAAGATAGTGAATTTGGTTCAACTGCTCAGCTTGCACAACTGGATTTGAGTTATCAACGTCATTGGCAAGTAGGAATTCATAACCACCCAAGTATCTTCCTGTACCATTTAGAGAACCATCTTGGTTACTTGGTGTACGGTTAAGCAAACGGTAATCAGAATTTGCCCAAGGTGTCTTGTCATTATTGATATAAAGAAGAGCTCCCCCTTGAAGGTGGTCAGCAAGGGTATAGTTTTCAGTTGTAGTATTCCACTGGTCTTGTTCTTTTACAAAAGACTCAATTGCTTGACGAAGCCATTCAGTTGATTTTTTAGCTGAAATTTCTTGTTCAATCTTAATTTGAATTGTCTTAGCAGCTGCATTCAATTCAGATTGACTTTGGCTGGTTGAATAAGTTGCGTTAAGGTTAAAGTGTTTAGAGAAAGTATTGAGGTAGGCAACTTGTGTATCTACATCAGGCCACCATGCCATCAAAAGTGGACGGAAGTCTTTCTCAGTTGATACACGCCATTTTTCACCATTTTCCAAAATAGTGACTGGACGATACCAGCTATTAGGTGTCAAATAACCATCTACCAACTCAAAGCTTTCTTTCTTAGAATCGTAAGCACGATTATGTGAAGAGAAAGCATCAACTAGATTAGTTGTACCTGGTGTGAATGAGTGTGTTGATGTGCTTGTCAAAGCACCGTCTTTACCGAAGTAAAGTAACTGGCCATTTACTGAAACAGCAAAATTTGTTTTGTATGAACCATCTTCTTTGACATAATAGTATTTACCATCAACTTGTTTGATGTTGTCCAAAGAGAGTGCTGCTGTTTCTTCTTTTTCAGTAACACCAGATTTTGGTTTTTCAGCTACTGTAAGCGTTGTATCTGTCGCTGCTGCAACTGGTGTTTCTGTTGTCGCACCATTTGCTACTGCTGCACGATCAGTTGTTGCTGGTGTTGCAGTATTAGTAGTTGTATCTGCTGCAGTGGTTGCTGCCGCAGGAGTTTCGACCGTTGCAGTATCAGCAGCCTTGTCAGTTGTTGTTGCTGTCGCATCTGTCGTAGCAGTTGCTGCAGGAGCGGCTACTTCATGCGTTTCAACGACAACATCGCTTTCAGCTGTCGTAGAGGCAACTGGTTGAGTTGTTTCATCAGCTGAAACCTTTTGATTGGCAACTGTAGCACCACCTACGATAGAGGCAAGTGCTGCCGAAGTGACGGCAATCGTCACCCACTGCTTCTTAACTTTGTGAAGCTTATAATGTACCTTTTTTCCCATTTTAGGTCCTCTTTTCATTTTCCTAGTTTGAATGAAATCTACATAATTCAAACAATTTCATTATAGCATATTTTTTTCAGCCATTTCGAGTCTTTATCAAGTCATTTCAATTTTTAATCATAATGTAAATTGAAAAACATTTCGACAATCATTAAAAACTACCGAATATCGAAAACGGTAGTTTTTTTCTATTTTTAGGAAAATTTTTAGAAGTAATCGGGAGGTAAATAAGCTATCTCTATTCAATCAGTTAGCGATTTTCAAGTCAGCTATTAAGCAAAAACGACGTTATGTTGGACCCTATAGCTGACTAAAAAGAGCAAGGTTTCTGTAACCAATTTTGCCAGAACCAGGCCTAAACCAATAGCAACTAGACTACTAAGTAAAAAATAATTACAGGCCAGGAGGACTAGGACCAACATAAAGTAGCGAACACTCGACCTAAAGAGGGAGCTTGTCGGATTAAAGACCACATTAGCGTTCAGTAGACACTGGCTGGAAGCCGAAATCACACGAGCTAGCACGACCGAAAGGAGCAGATTTTTCGTCAAGGCAAAGAGCACGAATAAGGCTGTTGCATCAATGACTGAGGCCAAAACGGCCGTGCCAGAGAACTTTAAAAAAGGGCTGTAAATACGGATGGAATCACGAACGGGCCGAAAGTGCGAACTTTTATTTTCCTCCAGATAAACGGTTTCGATAGGAACTTCAGAGATTTGGTAGCCTGACTTTTTGGCTTCAAGTAGCATATTAAACTCGTACTCGAATCGATTGCCGTCCAGGTTAAGAAGCCATGGAATCAGGTCGGTTGACATACCTCGAAGTCCTGTCTGAGTATCTGTTACCTTCTGACCAGTTATCAGATGGAAGAGCCCTGCAGTCACCTTGTTGCCGATGCGACTACGTGCTGGTACCTTACCAACAAAGGCACGCGCACCTAAGATAAGATGGCTTGGATTATTCTCGGTTGCCTCGGCCACACGGACAATATCCTTAATTAGATGTTGACCATCACTGTCGACCGTGACTATAGGCTGAGCTGATTGATGTTGGCTAACCACTTCTTCTTGAATATAAGCGAAAGCAGTCTTGAGAGCTGCTCCTTTACCCTTATTGACCGGATGACTTAGGACGGTTGCCCCGAAGAGGGCTGTTTCGTCATAATAGTCGCCATAGTCTGGGCCACTTCCATCATTAACGACAATAATACGGGCTGTTGGGAGTTTTATGGTAATATCTTGAACCACCTGGATCAGTCGTATATCTGGTTCATAAGCTGGAATAATAATATACATAGGCACTTCCTTTCTGTTTCATCCTATGACTCTTTAGTGACCTCCGCCAAAGCCACCTGGTTGCCCACCACCTTGGGGACCACCATCACCTTGAGGGCCACCGCCGCCAGGCATTGAGTTTTCAATCTTAGTTTGTTTCTCACCATTGATAGTAATGTCACCACCGGTATAGGTCGCTGAACCATCGAAGTCAAAACCAGACTGACCAGTCAAATTGATTGTTCCACCCGATACAATAATATCGCCGTTAGAATCGATTGGGTCGGTATCGCCCTGGCCAACCTCGACATTTAGGGTTCCACCGGTCATTTTGAAGACAATTTCACTTTGACTGGCATTAGCATTGGCGGCATTAACACCATCATCCGTTGCATAGACATCGATATTTCCACCATTTATAGTCACAGATTTACCTTCGATACCTTCAGTTGATTTTTCAACCTTGTAAGTACCACTATCAATAATCAGGTCACCAGAGGCATGAATACCGTCATCACCGGCCTTGATAGTCATGGTATTATCAGACAGATACATGGTCCCTACCGATGTGTCGTCATCATTGTCGACCTTAACGCCATCTTCTTCCGCTTCAATGGTCATGGTTGTTCCTGTGATATTAAGTTCATCATTGACATTGAAGGCATCACCGACTGAAGTAATCTTGTAAGTACCGCCTGTTATATGAAGACTGTCGTTTGCTTTAATACCATTGTTTTTCTTGGCATCAATGTTTAGAGTACCTGACCCATTAATGGTCAAATCTCCCTTAGAGAAAATCACGGCATCCACATCTTCATCACTATTAGAACTTGAATCAGAGAGGGTGCTAGTGGTTCCATCTTTAAGCGTTAGGTAGACATGCCCGGCTTTTGTAGCGTTGATTGGTGCATTTGTATTTGTCATGGTAGCACCATCTAGAACAATATGGACATCGTCTGAATCACCAGCGTCCACCTTGATTTGCACACCATCTGATTTTCCAGAAATGACGTAAGTCCCAGCTTTGGAGATGGTTACGGTTGAATCTGATACCGTTACGCCATCACCTGAAACATCCGCAGATGAGCCTGATAACTTAATCTTAGAGGCTGAACTTTCATCATAAGATGTGTCTGAGTCTTTCGAGGTGAAATAGTTGCTGTTATTATTAGCCGTTTTCTTACTAGTTGTTGCGGTTACAGCACTTGTTTTTGATGTCATGCTTGACGTTGTTCCAGTTGCTTGACTGTTTGATTGGCTACAAGCTGTCATGACTGTTAGGGCTGTCGCACAGGTTAATAAAGTCGTCCATTTTTTTAGTTTTTTTGATTTCATATGTTTTCCTCTCGGGTTCGTTTTGATGATTACAGTTTACGGGACTTCCCTAAAACATTTCTGAAGGTTAACTAAAACTTTTCTTAAGTTAAGTTTGGTGAAAGTTTGACTTAGGACTTCTTTCAGAAAAGTTCCATAGACTAATAGGCGAGCAAGTAAGTGCTATATAAAATAGTACAT
The DNA here is from genome assembly GCF_001556435.1 of Streptococcus sp. CCH5-D3. Taxonomy (NCBI): domain Bacteria; kingdom Bacillati; phylum Bacillota; class Bacilli; order Lactobacillales; family Streptococcaceae; genus Streptococcus; species Streptococcus sp. CCH5-D3. The sequence goes on along the minus strand of NZ_LSIW01000037.1, from coordinate 110,737 downwards.
TTGCCCTCAACTTAATTTCCTACTATAAAAATAAAAGCCAAATCTGAAAGTGATGGCTTTGTATCTTATCTAATTGAACTCGCCTACAACTCGGGGGAAAAGATGGGCCCTGTTTGGAGATAAACTCCTGCGACTGGTCCCCCTATTTTCCTGAGAGTTGTTTTACGGCTTTGTATCTTATCTATAAAAGGAGTTTTTTCATGGTTAAACAATTGGAAACACGTTTTAAACGTATTGAAACGAAATATGTGGTCTCAAAGGATAATCTCGAGGACCTGCTCACTGATCTTAAGGAGTATTTGGTAGAGGATGATTATCCGACATCTACCATTTCAAATATTTACTTTGATACGGATAATTTTGACGTCATCCAAGATGCCTTAGATGGTAATCACCGTCAAGAGAAAATCCGCATGCGTACCTACCTAGCCAATCCCAAAATTGATAGTAAGGTTTTTCTAGAGGTCAAAGCCAAAGATGAGGAGGGAATCGGCCATAAGTTTCGCCTCGTTTCAACTCCCCTTGCCATCACTAACTTGATGACAGACGGTAAGAATGATGGTCAAATCACTGATCGTCAGCTCTTGCAAGATATCCATCAGTTACGCCAGCGCTATGATGGAGGCCTCAAACCTCGCATGTATATCTACTACGACCGCTTCTCAATGAAAGAAAAAGAGACTATCCAAGGCTATGCATACAATAAAGTTCGTGTTACCCTTGACCAAAATTTGACTTACCGTGATGAAGACGTCAGTCTCTTTAAGGGAAATCATGGGTTTCCCCTTCTTGATGAAGATACGATTATCATGGAAATCAAGTCACCTGGCCAAAAGCCAGACTGGCTTCAATCTATCTTAGACAAACATGGTTTGAAAGAGCAGAAATTCTCAAAATACAGCTGTGCCTATCATAAGTCTCAAGGTCTAGATTACGGGCCACATCCAGTTCAAGAAAAAGGAGGTGCTGCCTATGTCTAATCTCTTCAATTCTATCTTTAATGATGCAACCGCAACTGCAAGTCCCCTTCAACTCATGCTGGCCTTACTGGTCAGCCTCGTTTTAGGCTTGGCCCTAACCTGGACTTACAAATACCGGACCCTTTACACCAGAGAATTTGCCATCAGTTTAACCCTACTTCCATGTTTGATGACCCTAGTTATCTTCCTTGTCAATGGTAGTTTGGGGACCTCTATCGCCGTGGCGGGGACCTTTAGTCTCATTCGTTTTCGTTCGGCTACCAGTGGTTCCAGAGAACTAATCGCCGTCTTTATGGCCATGATTATTGGTCTGGCATCTGGGACAGGCTATCTCTTACTAGCCGTCCTCTTCACCGCCTTTCTGTTGGCAGTTTGGCTCCTTTTGGAAAATCGTCAAAGTCGTACCGACAACCAACGTCGTAGGCTCCTGACCATTAATGTCTCCCATCAGGACTTGATTGATCAAAAAATCACTAAAGCCTTACTCAATTTCACTAGCGAATGTGACCTAATCTCCCTTAACACCACAGGTGGAGGTGAGACCATGCAACTAGTCTACGAAGTGGACTTGAATCCTCAAGTGGACGACTTCCAATTGACGAATCACCTGATCTCAAGCATTGAAAATTGTGACCTTGCCCTAACCAAAAAAGCTAAAAAGAAAAAGAATTTGTAAGACAAAAAGACATCTCCAACTAGTTTTTGGAGATGTTTTTGCATGTTTTTGAGGTTAACATTTTCACTTAGCTATAACCCTCACTTCTAATACCCTAGTATGACATACTAGATTATCGGCAGAAAGTAAAATATCTGCTAATCATATTCATATGGGATAACCTTACCATCTTGTACGTTAAAAGTGTGGTGGATGTACTTGTCCTTGTTATAATCACTACTATCTTCATCAGTTGAGAAATAATAAAATTCGTACTCTCCGTCTGGTAGTTTGCTAGCATCTAGTTTATTCGCTGCCTCTTTTAAATCGTTCTTACTAGTATTTTCTGTATCGCCTAATTCTATTCTCATAGTGACAAGGTGTTCATCAATCATTGTTTGGTAGGGAATTTGATAATACCCATAAAAATCATTCTTCCCATTTTTACGGTTTTCTTCAGCTAAATGAGCTTTACGATTATTAGCTTCTTGATCTATCAAAGTATTATCACTGAAGGAGAATTCTTCAATATCAAGGTCTAAAGATTGCTTTTTAAGTTCCTTGAAGAGTTTTTGCTCTTCTTTTTTTACAGATTTTTGTTGTAAATAGGTTTGCGAGTAAAGGCCAGGAGTCTCATATTCCTCACGATCAATTGTCCAGTCCAGGTTAAAAGTAATTTGTGAATCTAATGATATGGTTTGATTATCGTAGGTTTCTTCTGAATAGATATAATCGACATAAATGCCTGCACTATCTAGAATTACCTTTTTGATATTCTTAACTTGGACCTTCCCCTTAAAACCATTATGAGCCAAGATTTTTTGCGTTTTTTCCTTGGCTTTTGAGTAAGAATTTGGAAGTATAACTGTACAACCAACTAAAAGACTAGAACAGAGAAGGACAATAACTAAACGAGGAAGAGTTATGATATAAGGAGTTAGTTTCTTCATAAGACATCCTTCCTTTCCTCAATCATTTGTAAAAACAAGCACACCGAATCTTTCAAAATAAACAAGTTTTCTTCACTTTTATTATAGCATTTTAAAGCGCTTTCCCATGGTAGTTATAGGAACAAAATGATTAAAATTCCTCTAGCAAAAAAGCCCGAAGCATCACTTCAGACTTTTCATCTTGGTTCAAATCGGTTGAGATAATCCTCAATAATCCGTTACTTCTTTTCGGTCATGGACATTGCTTTGCTTGCCTTGACGAGCTTTAAGTACGGCTTCAACGTCTTCAGGGCTGACCCCTGTTTCAACGAGCATGACTGCTAGGTGATAGAGGACGTCTGCTGTCTCGTTGGCAATTTCTTCTTTATCAGCATTTTTGGCCCCAATCACAACTTCTGTCGCTTCTTCGCCAACCTTTTTAAGAATCTTGTCCAGCCCCTTGTCAAAAAGGTAATTGGTATAAGACCCTTCTTTGGGATTCTTTTTACGATCTAAGGCTTCCTTATAAAGTGTTTCTAACATAGCTACTCCTATCTGTCTCGATTGTCATCATATATATCCGTAAAGAAACAGCTGTAGGCTCCTGTATGACAGGCTGCTACTTCTTGTTCCACGGCGATAAGCAAGGTGTCCTGATCACAGTCAGTCTTGATGCTTTTGACATGTTGGAAATGACCAGATGTGGCGCCCTTATGCCAAAGCTCATTTCTGGAACGGCTCCAGTAATGCATTTGTTTGGTCTCAAGGGTCAGCTGATAGGACTCCTCATTCATATAGGCCAACATGAGCACCTGTCCCGTCTTGTAGTCTGTCACAATAACCGGAACCAGTCCTCCTTGTTTCTCAAAATCAAGTTTAACCTCTGTCATCGTCTCACCTCAATTCCTGCTTTTGCCAAGACTTGTTTGGTTTCACCTATATTTACCTCACCGAAGTGGAAGATAGAGGCTGCCAGTGCACCAGTCACTGTTGTCTTTTCAAAGACTTCTACAATGTCCTCAATATTTCCAGCACCACCAGAAGCAATGATCGGAACATCAACGACTTCTGCCACACGATTAAGCATTTCCAAATCAAAACCAGACTTAGTGCCGTCCTTGTCCATACTGGTCAAGAGAATTTCTCCAGCCCCCAAAGCGACGACTTCTTGAGCCCATTGGATGAGGTCCCTACCTGTATCCTTACGGCCACCCGCCACAAAGACATGCCAGCTCCCATCAGCCATCTTTTTGGCATCAATCGCAGCCACTACACACTGGTTGCCAAATTTTTGAGCACAATCAGCGATTAGTTGCGGGTTGGCAAGGGCTGAGGAATTGACCGCAACCTTGTCAGCACCGGCTTTGAGCATCTTGTTCATGTCTTCAACTGAACGAATACCACCACCAACCGTGAAGGGGATAAAAACTTGGTCTGCGACACGACGTACCATGTCAACCGTTGTTTCACGATTGTCTGAAGTCGCTGTGATATCCAAGAAAACAAGTTCGTCACAGCCAGCCTCATAGTAAGCACGTGCAGAATCAACAGGATCACCAACATCTGTCAGATTCACAAAATTAACCCCCTTAACGACACGACCGTCCTTGACATCCAAACAAGGAATAATACGTTTTTTAAGCATCTTAACCTCCGAAAGACTTGAGTTGGTCTAATGTGATATTACCGTTATAGTAAGCTTTACCGACAATGGTTCCTGCCACACCAATCTCTTGTAGGTGATCTAAGTCAGCTACTTCTGCAATCCCACCGGAAGCGATGACTTTGGCGGTTGTGAGTTCAGATACCAAACGTTTGTAGTGATCAAGATTGGGTCCTGTCAGTGTGCCATCTCGATCAACATCAGTATAGACAAAGAGGGTTACGCCCATCTTTTCCATTTCCTTGGCCAAGGTAATATAGTCCACATTGCTGGTTTCCAACCAGCCTTCAGTAGCGACAAACCCTGCCTTGGCATCAATACCTACGACAATTTTATCGGCACCAAATTCCTCTAAAGCTGCTCGAACGAAATCAGGATTCTTAACGGCCATTGAACCGATAATGATACGGTCAATGCCAACTGCCAAATAATCACGAATCTGCTCCAAGGTACGGATACCGCCACCAACTTCGATGCCAAGTCCAGAAACCTTCTTGACCTCTGCAATCAAGTCACGGTTAGTGGCTCGACCATCAAGGGCACCGTCCAAGTCGACGACGTGAATAAATTGAATGCCAGCATCCTTAAAGGTCTTTGCCTGCTCAATAACATCTGGATTGACAACGGTTTGTTGGTTGAAATCTCCTTTGAAGAGACGAACAGCCTGTCCATCCTTTATATCAATTGCTGGTAGAATTTGCATCTCCCCTACCATCCTTTCTAAGTGAAAAAACTTTGCTCTCAAGAGCTTCTAGGCTTTGCATAAACCTGCAAACTTTTCAATAATACCTAAACCAATATCACCTGATTTTTCGGGATGAAATTGAGCACCATAAACATTGTCTTTATGAATCATGGCTGGCACCTCAATACTATAATCTGCAGTCACATCAATGTATTGGCTAGGGACATCTGTGAAATAACTGTGAACGAAGTAAACAGCTTGGCCAGCTAAGCCATCTGTCAAAGGGCTGGCTTGCTTAACAGCCAAATCATTCCACCCCATATGTGGGACAGGCTGCTCCTTGCTGGCAGGAATGGCTCGGCAAACACCAGGAATAAAGCCAAGGCCATCTGTTTCATCATGCTCCAGTCCTTTCTCTGTTAGAATCTGCATGCCCAAGCAAATTCCTAAGAGCGGAACTCCCTTTGCTACGGCCTCTTTGATCACAGCTACCAAACCTCTTCGCTCCAACTCTGCCATGGCTGTTGGATAAGCACCCACACCAGGTAAAATCAAACCATCTGCAGCTAGGATTTTTTCTTTGTCAGCAGACAATTCTGCAGTCACCCCGATTTTTTCAAGGGCGCGCAGAACATTTGCGGTATTCCCCGCATCGTAATCAATGACGATAATCATAGCATCCCCTTTGTCGAGTTTACGCCGTGAATGTCAGGATTGACTGTGATGGCTTCACGCAAGGCACGTCCTGTTGCCTTGAAGAGACTTTCTGACTTGTGGTGATTATTTTTTCCGTGGAGAATCTTGAGGTGGAGATTCATTTGAACATTAAAGGCCAAGGCTTGGAAAAATTCTTCAACCAGTTCTGTGTCAAAATTACCCAATTTGGGATTATCAAAACTAGCATCAAAGACCAGGAAGCTACGTCCAGACAAATCTAAGCTTGCCATTCCAAGGGTTTCATCCATAGGCACAAAAGCCGTTCCATAACGGTTGATACCTGCTTTGTCGCCCAAGGCCTCTTTAAGAGCTTGACCAAGGACAATACCGACATCTTCAACGGTGTGGTGACTATCAACCCAAAGGTCGCCATCAGCCTTCACCACCAAAGACATGCGGCCGTGACGGGCAAACAAGGTCAACATGTGGTCAAAAAATCCGACACCTGTTTGAATATCTACTGGTTCTTGAGCATCCAAATTGAGGCTTAACTTAATTTTGGTTTCAAAGGTATTACGTTCAATTTCTGCTTGTCTCATAACTTCTTCCTCTACTCTCTCAATTATTGTCGTTTCTGACTTCAATAGCCTTAGCGTGGGCCTGCAAGCCTTCCGCATAAGCCAAGGTTGTAATATCGTGTTGAGCCTTATTGACTGCTGCCTTGTCATATTGCGTATATTGGATACGTTTGACAAAATCGTGCACGCCTAAAGCTGATGAAAAGCGGCTAGTCGCTGTCGTTGGAAGAACGTGGTTGGCACCTGCATAGTAGTCACCAATTGGTTCGCTAGTAAAGTGACCAAGAAAGACGGAACCAGCATTTTCCACTTTTTCCAAGTAATCATAAGCATTGTCCATAGCAATTTCCAAATGTTCTGGCGCAACCAAGTTCATGAGTTCGAACATGGCATCTGTATCATTGGCAATAATAATACGACCGTTATTTTCGACAGATGGACGCGCAATTGCCTCACGTGGCAAAAGCTTGAGTTGACGTTCAATCTCACTTTCAACCGCATCAGCCAAGGCTTCAGAATCTGTGACCAAAATGGCGCGTGCACGTGTGTCGTGCTCTGCTTGAGACAAGAGGTCGGCTGCCACGTATGTTGGATTGGCACTACTATCAGCAATGACACCAATTTCTGATGGTCCTGCAATCATATCAATACCGACAATACCGTAAACTTGTTTCTTGGCAGTCGCCACGAAAATATTACCAGGACCTGTAATCTTGTCCACCTTTGGAATTGTTTCTGTACCAAAGGCCAAGGCCGCAACCCCTTGAGCCCCACCGACTTGGTAAATGCTATCCACACCAGCCAATTTTGCGGCTACCAGAATCGCAGGAACAAAGTGCTCTTGAGGCGGCGTAATCATAATAATCTCTTTTACCCCAGCAATTTTGGCAGGAATAACATTCATAAGAACTGATGACGGATAAGCCGCAGTTCCTCCAGGCACATAAACACCCACACGATTGATAGGACGAATCAATTGACCACGAATAACACCCTCACTTGGTTGGTCCTCAAAACCAGTCTCCAACTGATGTTTGTGATAAGATTCAATGTTTTCTTTGGCATTAACTAGGGCTTGGTAAACCTCTGGATCAATCTCTTTAAAGGCTTGATCAATTAAGTCCTGTCCAACTTCAAAATCAGTCAAGTCAACCTTATCAAATTTAGCTGAATAGTCACGAAGGGCCTCGTCTCCACGTTTTTTGACGTCCTCAATGATAGCCTGAACAGTGCTTTCAACGTCTCTATTTTCTTTTGACAGTTCCAATTGCTCCTGATAAAGAAGCTCCGCAATTTCTTTATTTGTTCCAGTTAATCGTTTCATTCGAACGGTACCTCCTCGTTCCCTACAAGTGATTCAATCTTACAAATGAATGGTAGAACTTCCTTGTTATTTTTCAAAGAAGCCTTATTAACAATCATTCGTGCTGAAATCCTGCAAATATCTTCATAAACTTTTAAGCCATTAGCAACAAGGGTATTCCCTGTTTCCACAATATCGACAATGGCATCTGCTAGACCAATGACAGGGGCAATCTCAACGCTCCCTTGAATCGAAATAATCTCGACATCCTCACCTTTTTGATTAAAATAGTCCGTCGCAATAGTTGGATACTTGGTAGCAATACGTTTACGCTTATGGTCATCAGGGTTATAGTCTTCTGTTGATGCTACGGAGAATTTACAAAGGCCAAAATTAAGGTCTAACATTTCCAAATAGCCTGTCGGATGTTCAACCAAAACATCCTTCCCGACAATCCCAATATCTGCGACACCATGTCGGACATAGGTGGTCACATCTGGAGCCTTGACCAATAGAAAACGGAAACGTTTGTCAGGACTTTCGAAAATCAAATTACGGCCCTTATCAGCCATGAAAGACATGTCAAAGCCAGCTTTCTCTAGTAATTTAACCGTATCTTTCTCAATACGTCCCTTGGTCAAGGCAATTGTGATTTGATTGCTAGTCATCCAAGTCACCTCCAAATTCCACATCATCATGCACTGCTTGATAGACCGAATCGACATCAATCGCCCAACCAACAGCTGTTAACTCGGTAGCACCAAAGCGTTCAAATAGTTTATCGTAGCGGCCACCTGATACAAAGGCATCTGGCACCTTATCACCAAAGACCTTAAACATCATGCCTGTGTAGTAAGGCACTGCTGGCAATTGAGCCAAATCAAGCGTCGTCTCTGGGAGACTATCTGCTAGGCGATTGGTTAAGACTTCCAAACTATCCAAGGCCGTCAAAAAGGCTTCACTGTCTGTCAACTGTCTAGCCTTGGTCAAAACAGCCTTTGTCTCACCAAAGAGGAAAGGCAACTGCTCCAAGACCTTGTCATATTGACTTGGATTTTCTTTGGTGAATTCCTTGAGCCCTGTGATTGACTTATCACGGATATAGGCCGCTAACTCTGCTTCTTTTACAGCTGGAAGGTCTAATTCTTCAAAAATGAGTTGCAAGAGGCGAGCATGTGAAAACTCAAACTTGTAATTTTTGACACCGGCAGCATCCAGAGCCTCTTTAGCAGAGATCACAGCTTCTTCCATGGCCTGGTGAACGGGAAATCCTATAATTTCAATACCAGCCTGCGTATGCTCATTTGAGAGGCCACGCATCTCCTCATTGTAGTTAAAGACTTTTCCAGAATAAGAAAATTTAATCGGTGTATGAACTTGTGTCGAAGCAATCACGCGTCCAATTTGGCTGGTAATATCAGGACGTAAACTAACAAGATCTCCATTTTTATCAAAGAAATTGTAGTTACCATTGTCCACAAGATCGCTAAAGACTTCGAAATGCTCCAAGGTTGGTGTCTCAATTCGAAGGAAACCCTTTGTCATCAACAAGTCACAGATACGATGCTCAATCTGATACATGGTACGGGCACGTTTGAAAAGTTTATCGTGCATTCCTAAGGCTAATGTCGTTTTTTTCATGCTTGTAACTCCTGTATTGTCATTAGTACGCGCTCCATCTCATCCTGAGTTCCAATCGAGATGCGTAGTCTGTCTGAAATACGCTCCACTTTTGGAAAATAACGGACATAAATTTTCTTACTTTGGAGATAGTCAAACAATTGCCCTGCTGTCACTCCGTGCGGTTTGACCAAAACAAAATTGGTTTTTGAAGGAAGCACATCAAAACCAATAGCTTGCAATTCTTTACTAAACCAGTCACGTGTGGCCATAATCTTAGCACAGCTATCCTCATAATAATCCCAAGACTTAACGGCTACAGTCGCTAGGACTTCTGCAATGCTATCCACATTATAGGGATTGACCGAATTCTTGACGGCATTGATCACAGCCATTAGCTTTGGACTTCCGATGCCATAACCGACACGCAAGCCTGCAAGTGAGGCGTCCTTAGAAAAGGTCCTTGTGATAAACACATTGTCATACTTTTCTAGAAGAGGTAAGGCAGTCTCCCCACCAAAGTTAATATAGGCTTCATCAATAATCACAACTACTGACTGATTGGCCTTTACGATTTCCTCAATTTGATCGAGAGGTTTATAAATACCTGTTGGCGCATTTGGATTAGTAAGGACAATCCCACCATTTTCAACCAGGTAATCTTGAGTATCAATCTCAAATGAAGAGTTCAAGGGCACTTCTCTAAATGGGATGCGGTACAAATCTGCCCATACCTTGTAAAAACCATAAGTCAAATCTGGGAACAAGATTTCTTCCTCACTGTTAAAGAAAGCCAGAAAAGCCATTGACAAAATATCGTCTGATCCATTTCCAATAATCAATTGATCAGCAGGCACACCCAACTGATCAGACAAAGCCTGACGTAAAGCCGCTTGATCCAAAGTCGAATACTTGCGTAACTGATGGGCATCGAAGGATGCTAAAGCTTGATGGACTGCTGGACTTGGTCCATAGGCATTTTCATTAGTATTCAACTTAATGATATTTTTCTCACTGGGCTGACTACCCGCCACATAGGGTTCAATCTTTCGTAATCCTTTGATTTCCATAGTTTTTCCTTTCTGTTCAACTCTAACCAAGTGTACCTCTCGCTACACACTCTAAAAAAGAGTAACAAAAAACGTCCTCGCAAAAATAACTTTTGCAAGGACGTTGGCACGTGGTTCCACCTTAATTCGAACAGGGGTCACCCCCTCTTCCTCATGAAGTCACAAAGACGCACTTGTAACTCCCAGTCTCTAACGGAACCACCCGTCGTACACTACTGTCATTCAGAGTTCGCATACGCTCTCAAGAATGTGTCGTCTTTGATCTCATGCGTTCTCAGCTTCCCGCACTCTCTGTGAAACGATCTGACTTTTTCTCTCAACGATTTTATTTGAGATTATTCTACATGAAAATTCAGAACAAAGCAAGCCTTTTTTGTATATTTTTATAAAAACTTGAAATCCTTGTATATTTAATAGCCAAAACAAACTGCTGTGAAATTGAGTTCAAGTAAATAAAAAGTTGATGCGGTATCTTTTTACAAACCAAGTGGATCCCTAAAGAGACTTCTGACTGTGATAGTTTAACTGGAAACCACTACTTTTTTCAAGTACTTTCATCACTACAGAAGATCTCGTTCTATCTAAATTCCTATCACAAAAAATCTTGCTCAGTTATTTTTTATGACAATTTCTTTGTACTATTTCCCAAATTGAAATCATTTCTTCATAATATAATTTGTATATTTATCCTAAATAATTTTTCAAAGCAAGACAAAAAGCCTGAAGCACAGCTCCAAGCTCTCATGGTTAAGCCAGTCTTTTAGGTCTGATAAATCCTGTCATAATACTCAAACAAAGTAGTCCAGCTGCCACATACCAATAGGGCATATCTACACTAGTTGTACGTCCTGAGACTTCAACAATACCTTTAACTAAACAGGCACTAGCGACAACAGCGATGGCTGAATTAAAGAGAAGTTTTGAGGCACGATTTCTCACCCAAGAAATTCCCATTCCTGTTAGCAGATAAATTAAAGCTCCGACCAGAGGTGCGAAGAACATCATGCGCATAAACATGGATGATTCGCCATAAGAAAAGCGTTCATAGACAAAGGTAAAGACTAGGCTAAAAATAGTTAAACCAATGTAGGTGAAAAAGTGCTTGCTGGCTGATTTTTTAGTAACCGATGTAAACAATATCACTCACCGCCCTTTCTGAGATTTTGTTTCCATTTGTGGTTGGCTTGTTAATGACTTGACCATTGAAGTACATGGTAGATGAGCCACCACCGTCAAGGTTGTAGGCTGTCGTCACACCATAGGATTTCATCAACTCGGCCATTTCATAAAGAGTCAATCCTGACGACTCACTGGTACGACCATCAGAGACAATGACAATATAGTGCACACTGCCGTCACTTTCTTCGATAACTCCGATGGCTGTACGTGGATTGTCAGCCATGGCTTGACCAACCTCTTCATTTTCTGATACAGCTACCTTGCCATTTTCAACCAAGGTTGGACCAAAGGCAAAGGTATTCACCACACCTGAATCAACCAATTTTTGAGCCGTTGTATCGCTTTCCTTAAAGGTCTTGAAGCTACCATCTGAGTAAACGGCAAGGTCCTCGTAATCACTGTTTCGATCAGTATCACGATAGACTTGACCATTCTTAATCACATAACCTGACTGATTAGCCCCATAGTAGTCACCATTGATGGCAAAGATAGCATTATTTTGCTGGGCAATACTTGATGTCGTGTCAGTGATGTTAGTCCCGTAGGTATTTTGTGCCAAAGCTGTTTTAAGGTAGTCAGCACTTGACAGCTTGATATCTGCCACATAGTAAGTAGTATCACTGGTTTTACCCGTTGTGATTTTGATATCCATATTGTCATCTTTATAGGTCGTATCTGTCTTAGTTACCTTACCAGTGCTGGTAGACGCCGTTGACGAAGCTGTGCTTGAGCTAGTCGTATTGGCTGAAACCGTCGACACCGCAGAAGGGATGACAAAGACCTTTAAGAGAGAGTAGACATTTGCCCCCATCAGAAAAAGGGTAAAGAGTAAGGCATAGGCATGCCTTTTGAGAAATTTCATAGAAAACCTCCAATTTTGAAAGATAGGATAGAAACCATAAGTTTCTTTTGCTTGAAATTAGCATAACAAGCAAAGCTTAAAATCTTCTATAAATCCCACAACCACGCTTTTCCTTTAAGTTTTCCTTAAGAAAAAGACAGCTTCAGTTGAAGCCATCTTCGCTATATAATCATATCTTCAGTAATATCAAATTCTCTCAAGATCTCCTGAATCTTATCAAAGTTCAGACGGAAATGCTCTAATTTATGCCCATCAGAGCCAATAGAATACTTGCAACATCCCAAATCCTTAACAAGCCCCAAGGCATAACGATAAAGATCTTCGTGATGATAGAGATACATACTCTTTGCATTCAGCTCAAAAGCCAAATCATTAGCAAGCATTTTCTGGAAAATGCGTTTGAGCTGCTCCTCATAGGCTTTTAGCTCATCAACAGTCACGTCAAAAAGTCGGAAACCATAGTCAAAATGGGCCAGAACATCTGCGTCCACACGACCAATAGCGTACTCCAACTTGTCCAGATACTCTTGAATAATGCTAGCCTTGTCCATATCAGCTACCTCATCATCAAGATAATCATTGACCCCATTATGGTGAACAGAAAGCAGTTTGAGATCATAGTCCTTACCATCCAAAAAGTCTAAAATATCGCTTTCTCTAGGCTGGTAATAACCAATCTCGATGCCACGTTTAATACGATTGCCATACTTGAGGTTAAGACTTTCGATTTCGTGACTATAAGCCTCGTACTCGGGCACATCGTCCTGTTTGGTATAAGGATTAGAGAGATCGTAATGCTCAGTCGTTACAATTTCCCCATCAAAATGTGTCAAATAGTCAGTAAAGTTCGCATCCGAATCATAGGAATGATGGGTATGCAAATGGTTATCACGAATAGACATAACTACTCCTTATTTTTCAAATACATTGTAAGCTGCTTATGAGCCAACCAGGTCAAACTCACCATCAACCCCTCATAAATAATAAAGAAAATCACAAAACATTGAAGGAAATACTCTTCTGGTAAAACATTGATAATCGGATCCAAGATTGGATTAAAGAGCCAACTGCTATCTCCAGGAAAGAGGGCTTCATGAAAGAGCGTAAAAAACTCATCAAATCCGAGAAAAACTCCCACTACTCCAATAAGGATTGGTAAAACAGCTAAACTCATATAAAGCCTACGATAAAGACCAAAGGTCCCTTTCTTCACATTACGCCAAAGAGAGCTTACTGCTGGATAAGCTAGTAGAATAACAAGCCCCTGTACCAAATGAAAGAGCCACTTCACATCATGGAAATGCTTAAGCCCACTCTCCGACGATGGAAAATCAGGCATGGACAGATGACCAACCCAAGGAAATGTCAGATACTGCATGAGGATATTGAAATTATGCCAGAGCTCTGTCTTGCCAAGAATGACATAGTCCAAAAGATGCATCCAGTCAATATCAAAATAATAAAAGCCCCATGCCAGATAAATCGTCACTAGTATAGACAGGGCCAAGAGCCAAATCGGAGTCAGAACAGCCTCAATCTTAGTTCGCATCAAAATCCCACTCCGCTAGACTAGAAAGCACATGGTCTGGTTTTACTGGTAAATCCGCAACTTCTTCCGCCTTGGTAAATCCAGTTGTCACAAGTAGTGTTGGAAAGTCATTTTTAATGCCAGCTGTAATATCAGTCAAGTAATTGTCACCAACCACGATAGTTTGGCTACGTTCTGTCCCAAGGATTTCAAGAGCCTTGTTCATGATAATAGCTTTAGGCTTACCAATAATGATTGGTTTCACACGGGTAGCCACCTCAATAAGGGCCAAGAGGGAACCAGCACCTGGAAGAAGACCACGTTCAGTTGGGATATTCAAATCTGGGTTAGTTCCAATAAATATAGCCCCTTTGTGGATAGCAAGCGTTGCTTTAACCAACATTTCATAAGTGACTTCACGGTCCAAGCCCACCACAACATAGGCAGGATTTTCCTCATCTACCGTATACCCCGCTTCCGCAATGGCAGATTTAAGCCCAGTCTCACCGATAACATAAACCGTCTTGCCACGATTCATATCGTTCATGTAGTCAACTGTCGCCAAAGTAGCTGTGTAAATGGTCTCAAGAGGTGTTTCCAATTCACATTGATTACGCAAAAGCTCTTGCACCATCTCTGGTGTACGCATACTGTTATTAGTCACAAAAAGATAGGGAATCTGACGCTTCTGTAGCTCCTTAACGAAGGCTTCTCCCTCAGGAATACGGTCCTTCCCCTTGTAAATAGTTCCATCTAAATCAATCAAATAACCTTTATATGTCATCCTACTCGTCTCCTATTTTTTTCCATTGGATAATGGCCTGAGCATGAATATTGCCATCCACACAAATCTGGTGTTGACTGCTCAAACTTTCTTGGTCAAACTCGTAGCCTGAATAAATCTCTGACCCATGATGAATTTCCTTAACATACTTGAGGTCAATATGGGCTGGTGTGTACTTAGTCAAAAAATCCAAATCGAAAACATCCAACATCCACTCCAAGTACTTGCTATTATTAACGTGGCCATTCATGTCTAGGTCAAAATAACGCACACGATATAAAGTCTCAATTGGATTTTCCAAAGCCTTATAGCGAGGCCCTCTAAGCAACTTTTTAGTCTTATCAGCTCCATAAGGTGCTACCACTTCATCTGGCACTTCTGCTACCTTACGCGTTTCATAATCCATAAGAGCAAAAGTAGTCTTAAAGAGCATAATTTGCTGACCAGTTTCATCTGTGATGTAAAAATTACGGTAACAGAAAATCTTATTATAGGAAACGGCTTCCGTTGTAATGATCACCTTTTCATTGTAACGAGGCAAACGGTCAATCTCAATCGCATAGTCTGTCACAATCCAAACTAGACCGTACTTATCAAAAACTTCCTTATCCGTATTTCCCAGAGACTCTGACTGCATGCCTGATACTTGCAATGAAAAAGCCAGTAAGTGTGGTAACTTCACCTGATGCATGATATCCGTCTCATAAAACGGAATCTGATAAGGAATACTAAATTTTAATCCCATCTAATCCTCCAAGATAAATTGCTCAGCGACACTATCTCCCAGAAAGAGTCCTCGTTTTGTCATACGAACCACCTCTGGATCCTTGACCAAGAGACCATCTTCCTGTAGTTTTTTCACAATGTCTCCATAAGTATCCGAAAATGACAAACCAAACTTCTCTTCAAAACGTTTGATAGACACACCTGACTTTTTACGTAAACCAAGGAAGAACTCCTCCTCCATCATTTCCGCCTTAGTCAGATGCTCCTCCTGGAGTCTAGCATGACCATCCTCAGCTATAGCCTTTAGATAATGCTGGATAGGTCCTCTATTGCGATAACGAACACCATTGACATAACCAGAGGCTCCAGCACCAACACCATAATACTCATCATTATTCCAGTACATGAGATTGTGACGACTCTCCATCCCAGGTTTGGTAAAGTTGGAAATCTCATAATGCTCAAAACCATTTTTTTCCAACTCTTGGATAATATAGTCAAACATCTCTGCTTCCAAATCCTCAGTTGGGAGATTGAGCTTACCCCGACGCATCTTATTCATAAAGACCGTGTGATGTTCCAAGATCAAACTGTAGAGACTTAGATGTGGAATATCCAGTTCCAGTGCCTTTCTCACATTTTCCCTGACCTGATCCATGGTTTGACCAGGTAGCGCATAAATGAGGTCAATGGAAATATTATGGAAACCAGCAGACTTCAAGCTATCAATGCTTTCATAAATCTGTGCTTGATTGTGACTGCGGCCAATTTGACGCAAGTGCTTGTCATCAAAAGTCTGAACCCCTAAAGACACCCGATTAACAGCAGATTTTTTGAGCACCTCAATCTTATCAACCGTCAAATCACCAGGATTGGCCTCAATGGTAAACTCCTCCAGCTTTGACAAATCCAAGTTTTTCTGAAGATGACTTAAAAGGTAGTCCAATTGCTCGGCAGAAATAGCTGTTGGGGTCCCTCCACCAATATAAAGGGTGCGAAGCTCCTTGATATCTAAAAGCTCCCACTCACGAATCAAAGCCCGTAGGTAGTCATCAACGGGCTGATTTTTAATAAAGACCTTGGAAAAGTCACAATAGTAACAAATTTGTGTGCAAAATGGAATATGCACATAGGCTGACGTTGGTTTTGTTTGCATGTAACTATTCTACCATTTTTTAAGCAGAAATGAGACCATGAATGATAAGAGTTGAGGCAAAAAAGAAGCTATCTCTTCAGATAGCCTCTTCCTATTATTTTGTTAATGAGAATGGGAAAGCATTGTAGTTGCTATAATCAAAGGTTGGGCCCAAGTCTGAAATGAATTGCACTGGCGTGTAGGTTCCATTTTCAAGAATAAAACCAGGCTTAGCTTGGAAACCAGCTCCCCCTAGTCCAGTAATACCAGGAAGCAAGGTTGAAAAATCGCCACCCTCCCAAACGTAGAGATTTCCAGAAATTTGAACAGCTTTTGCAGTTGTTGAACTTTGACGATAGGGTTCGTAATCTACATTGAAATTAGCTTTTGAAGTGATGTTTCCATCAGCATCAACTGTAAAACTAATGTCTGTTGCTTGAGGACTCGTACCAGTCCAAGTTCCAACCAAACCTGCTGGAACAGGAGCGTCACTTTGAGTATCAGGTGTTGCTTGACTAGACTTGTTTGACTCAGATGCAGCACTGCCACTTGTTCCTCCTTGAGCATCATTTCCAGCTGTAGCTTGATTTTTTGAAGAGCTAGCTTCAGGAGCACTCGCTTCTTCTTGACCTTGAGAATCCTTTGAAGATGAATCTTCTGTCTTAGCCTTTTTAGCAGACTTCTTCTCAGATGTTTTTGTTTTAGCAGATGACTTCACTACTTTAGAAGTTGACGTTGTAGATGATGCTGCAGTGTCTTTTTCTGACTTAGAGCCACATCCAACAAATGCTGTAGAAACAGCTACAGACAACAAAACAAGGGAACAAACACGAATAACTTTTCTTTTCATTTTCATAAACCTCTTTTCTATATGTCTATTATATCTATTTTGTTACAAAAATCAAGTGTTTTGTGTAATTTTGTAACATTTATGTAATTATTTGTATCGCTGTTATAAGTTAATATCGTATTCACTAGTAAAAAAAAGCCCATCACTCCTTGAGGAATGATAGGCTTTGGGATATGATCTAAGCACTTCTTATCTGCTAGAGGTATCCTAATTACTATTTGTCTTCTCTTTCAATATAACCCGTATAGAGGGAAGGTTGGAGCTATCCTCCAAGACAATAATGCGCTTGCCACCATCTACAACGACATAATAGTATGACTTTCTCGCATTGTGGTAGATGTCATTAACACTCTTAGCCTGATAACCATGTGACTTAAGAGACTTCTGTATTTTAGCAAACTCTTTTTGCACCTTACCATTATCTACGTTGCCTGATTGATCCGCCAGATATTCTTTTAAAGGCTTAGCAACTAAGATATCTAAAGGCTTAGCAATTAAGATATCTATATCATCAGAATCTGTAGTCATAACACCATTTTCAGAGATAGTCAATTCTCCTTCTGATTCACCTTCATCATCAAATATCTTCCATTTTCCAACAAAATCTTTTGGAACCTCTGCCTTATGAAAAAGGCATTTCTTTTTTAAATCTTTGGTTCTTCTTGATCCGTAGTAGAGATCTGATAAGGTTAAATCTAGAACTAAGTTTGTCCCATCCTTCTGAATCAGATTATAGTAGCCAAACCATCCCGTCTTAACCAGTATGATCTCTTTGGTCTGTAAATGGTATTTCTTGTCAAAATCAGCAATCGTTTTTAGTTTTGAATCACTGAGCTCCTCTAAGCTTGTTTCAAATTTCTGTCTAACCTTCTTACCAATAGAGATTTCTGTGATTTCTTCTTCCCTATAACCTGCAACAAGTTTTGACTTCTTCCCACTTAAATCATAAACCAAACCAACATTATCATTAGTTACCCACAAACCACCCAAGTTTGTTCCTTTGGAAGAAAACAAAAAGAACCCAAGACTTGTTGCTACAATAAGAAATAAAGCAATACCAAGACCAATAAAAGTCTTCTTCCCAAACTTTTTCTGCTTAACAAAGACCATTTGCTGTGTCCTAGGTTGACTGACCATTTGACCAGTCACTTGATTAGATAAAGGCATGGCTCCTGCAGTCACGGAATTTCCATTGTTGGAAAAATCAACTTGTTTTCCTTCCATAACAAATTCGCCATTTAGAAGGGCCTGCTGACACTCCTGAATGGTGGGCTTACGATTATTAATCGCTTCGAAATATTCAATCCATTCTTTTCGATTCATCATTTCTCCTAACAATTCTTAATACAAAAATCTATCACTAACTTTAAAGTGATAGACTTTCCAATTATTTAAGCACTTCTTGAGTCTTAGCATAGTTAGCTTCAACAGCGTCTTTTTCGGCTTTCCACCAATCTTGGTGATCTGTGTACCACTTGATTGTTTCTTCCAAACCTGATTCGAAGTTTGTGAATTGTGGTTCCCAACCAAGTTCTTCACGCAATTTTGTTGAATCGATCGCGTAACGCAAATCGTGACCAGCACGGTCTGTAACACGGTCGTATGCGTCTTTTGGTTGACCCATTTTTTCAAGGATAAGCTCAAGCACTTCCTTGTTATTCTTTTCACCATCAGCACCAATCAAGTAAGTTTCACCGATACGACCTTTAGTGAGGATAGCCCAAACACCAGTTGAATGGTCGTTAGTGTGAATCCAGTCACGGACGTTTTTACCTTCACCATAAAGTTTTGGTTTAATACCTGACAAGATATTGGTAATTTGACGTGGGATGAATTTTTCGATGTGTTGGTATGGTCCATAGTTGTTTGAGCAGTTTGAAATAGTTGCCTTAACACCAAATGAACGCACCCATGCCTTAACGATAAGGTCTGAAGCAGCCTTAGTTGATGAATAAGGTGATGATGGGTTGTATTTGGTTTCTGCTGTGAATTTTTCACCAGGACCTTCACCATGTCCAGGGAGATCTTCACGCAATGGAAGGTCACCATACACTTCGTCTGTTGACACGTGGTGGAAACGAATATCATATTTACGAGCAGCTTCCAAAAGTGTGTATGTACCAATAAAGTTTGTGTGGATAAATGGTGATGGGTCGTTCAATGAATTATCATTGTGACTTTCAGCCGCGTAGTGAACAATAGCATCAGCCTTAGCAGCCAATTTATCAACCAATTCAGCGTCAGCAATATCACCAACAACCAATTCAACACGGTCACCAAGGATTTCTTCAATGTTAGCACGGTTACCAGCGTAAGTGAGTTTGTCAAGGACAGTCACATGCACGTCTGGATGATTGTTGTAGACATAGTGTACGAAGTTTGAACCGATGAAACCTGCGCCACCAGTTACGATGATATTTTTATATTCAGTCATTTTTTCTCCAAATAGTTTTTTTGATTGTTCCTTAAATCAATTTTTTTTAGCTTTCCTTAGGTAAGTACGGACGTCAGCGAACTTCTACGAAGTTCCATGACTAAGTTTTGAGCCTAATGTCTCAAAACTTCCGAGCACCTGAAACAAAATGGTTCAGGTGCTTTTCTCACAGCTGAAAGCTAAGCATATAGCTCGCTTCGCTCGTTTATAGCAAAGCTAAAAACTATATAATGATTTTATTAATTGTTTTAAGAGCTATGTTTTTTACAAATCTTCTGCTTTTAGGGGTTTAACGTCTTTGAGTAATGGGTGGTTTTTATCTGCTTCTGAGACTTCTGCTTCTTCCAAGTTTTCCCACTTGATATCAAGGCTTGGGTCAGCATAGTTGACAAAGGCGTATTTTGGTTTGAGTTCAAGTGCCCAGTAGTCGTTCACAAGGTAGCTGTAGGATACTTTGTCAGACAAAACTTGGAAACCATTGGCAACACCACGAGGAACGAAGATTCCTTTTGAGGCATCAATCACTGTTTGGTAAGTATTCCCAAACGTTTCGCCTTCACGAAGGTCAACCCATGTGCCAAGAACTTTTCCTTCATCTGCTACTGAGATGTATTTATCCCAAGGCTCAGCGTGCAAACCACGTAAAACATTTTTACGTGAGAAAGAAACGTTGTTTTGCAATTTTCCTTCTGCAAAGAATGATTCTGGAAAACCAAGCGGCAACATTTTTTCTTTTTGAAAGTTTTCCTTAAACCAACCACGGTTATCCCCATGTACTGGAATATCAAATTCAAGTAAACCTGGGATAGCATCAATCTTACGTGCAGCTAATTCTTTACCAAAAAATTGTTCAGTCATTATGCTTCTCCAATCAAACGGAGCAAATATTGCCCGTATTCATTTTTCTTAAGTGGTTGTGCCAATTCGAGGACCTGCTCTTTAGTAATGTAGCCCATGCGATAGGCAATTTCCTCAAGGTTAGCCACTTGAACATTTTGCAAACGTTGAACTGTTTCAATGTACTGAGCAGCTTGCAAGAGACTTTCGTGAGTGCCTGTATCCAACCAAGCAAAGCCACGTCCCATAAGTTCAACAGAGAGGTCACCACGTTCTAAGTAAGCCTTGTTAACATCCGTGATTTCAAGTTCGCCACGAGGACTTGGCTTGATATTTTTGGCAATTTCCACGACATCATTGTCATAGAAATAAAGACCAGTTACAGCAAAGTTTGATTTTGGATGCTCAGGTTTTTCCTCGATTGAGATGGCATTCATATTGTCGTCAAATTCAACAACACCAAAACGTTCTGGATCCTTAACTTGATAACCAAAGACTGTAGCTCCTTTTTCCTTAGCTTCGGCACGTTGAAGCATGGCAGAAAGACCATTGCCATGGAAAATATTGTCCCCAAGAACAAGGGCAACACTATCATCACCAATGAAGTCTTCACCAATGATAAAGGCTTGAGCCAAGCCATCTGGACTTGGTTGTACTGCGTAAGAAAGGGAAATACCGAACTCAGAACCATCACCAAGGAGCTCTTCAAAACGTGGAAGGTCCTGTGGGGTTGAGATGATGAGGATTTCCTTAATACCAGCCAACATAAGCGTTGATAGTGGGTAATAAATCATTGGTTTATCGTAAATCGGCATCAGTTGTTTTGATGCAGCACGAGTCAATGGATACAAACGCGTCCCTGAACCGCCTGCAAGAATAATACCTTTCATAAGAAGGCTCCTTTTTCTCTAATATATTACCTATATTTTAGCATTTTTCAGCCCTCTTGTCACGGTAAACCCTATGTTCTTAAGCTTTCATTAAGAAAATCACAAGTGTCCATTTTCTTAATCCAATGAAAAAAGGATTTCGATTGAAACCCTTTTAGATTGAAGATAACCTCTTGTAGCACTTTCCTTAGAAAGCGTAATCATCATCTTCTTCAGTGCCTTTGTGCACTCATCCAGTCAAAGATACTGTTATAGGTTTGCCCATTGACACTAGCTCGAGAGCCACCGCCATAGGTTGGGTCAGTGGCTACCATACCACTATAACCATCCCAATTTTTCGTATTTTCAGGATGCTGAACGCCAATCACCTGGTCATGGAAGAAATAAATCCAAGCCCAATGCCCATCATACTCTGTACCAGGAAGATCAGTCCCGGTAGCTGTTTCAAAGTATGAAAACCATTTGTTAGAAGCTCCAGAGGTAATCAAACTCTTGTATAGAGGCAAGACACTATTTTCTGGTTGAACTGTTGTGTCCGCTTTCGTGTGAATCAACCACATAGGCTGGTTCTTCAGTTTATCAATCCCAGATTGGTCAACAGTTAAGGGAGCAGCAATTGGAATGAGAGCTGCAAAATAATCTGGATAGGTTGCTCCCATAGTCAAGACCATACCACCACCATTGGAAACCCCTGCAAGATAAATTCGTCCCTTATCTACCTCTGGGTGATTAGCTAGGTATGTATCAATGGTCTCTTTGAGTTGTGCTGCATTATCCGACCCCCAAGGTGTCTGCGTTTGAACAGCAAGCACATTAACCCCACGCGCCTGATCACCAGTTGTTAAGAAATGGCCTTGAATATCAGGCTGGGTGAGTGCATAGACGTCATTTGAAAGAAGGGGAATATTCATATCTGTCCCTCTTTCACCAATGCCGTGTAGCCAGACTATCAAAGGTTTGGTGCTATTTCCCGTACCGGTCTGGGCACTATAAGCCGCATACTGCATGTTACCTACTTGCCCTCGCTCATCGAAAACCTCCGTTGTTGGCATCAAACGATTATTGATGGCATCTTGCTCAGAAGACACCATTTGCGACTGACTACTACCTTCTGCCACTACTGACAAATCTTTCATCGATACCATATAACTTTCCAGCCATTGGTTAGTCCAAGTAGAAAGGTTAAAATACATAGGTTCAGCATTTCCACCCATGTTGTAGCGATTATAAGAAGGTAGGCTCAATTCAAGCGTCACGTACTTGCTGTTATCATAATAGACCACATGCCCCTGATCGTCGGACACATAAGAATTCGTTACCTGACGACTAACTCCTGCTGTTGTAACCTGGGTTGAGCTGTGGACAACCTCTGGTGTGACCTTCTGATTAAATTCAAAAATGACTTTGGTTACAGCAGGACCAAACTCATAACTCTCTAGGACAATTCTTGTCTTTGTCACAGCCAAGTCTTCTGCTGCCCCTGCTTTGACAGACAAGCCTAAACTTATGGCTAACAAGGAAACAAAGACTGTCACATATACTTTAACTTTTTGGAACATAGTCCCTCCCCATTTTTTATTAGTATTCACCTACAATTGATGAACAGTTACTATTTTATCATTTTCTAATCAAATAAGAAATAGATGTAAATAACTCTAATAAAAAAGAATCAGCCAACATCCCTCAATAGCGAGAAATAGCCAGCTGATTCTTGAGTCTAAATATCTAGAAGAACTTTAATACTATTAGTCTTTTTTCTTAATGTACTGAGCCACTGGATAGTCCGCACTATCCAAGCTACCAGGTCGATTCATGGCCAAATCAACCAGATTTTTTCCAATCAGTGGCCCTGTCGTGAGCCCTGAAGATCCTAAACCAGAAGCAACAAAGACACTCTCAAGCTCTGGAACTTCTCCAAAGAAAGGAGAGAAATCACTCGTGTAGGCTCTCGTTCCCACACGTTCTGAGAAGGACTTGACCGTACTTAAGTCAGGGAAATAGGTCTTAGCCTCTTCCTCCAGACTTGCAAGTACAGTCTCAACAACTGTCAAATCAAAGCCTTGGTCATTTTCGTGGCTGGCTCCTACCGAAATCTTTCCACCGGCAAAGGGGATGATATCTAGTTCGCCCTCTGGCATCAAAACAGGCAACTTACCAGTATCTAACCCCTCAAAGAAATAGTCACGTAATTGACCTTTTTGGGGGCGAACATCTACTTCAAAACCAAGGGGTTCAAGCGTTTGACCTAGCCAGGCACCACAAGCGAGAATGACCTTATCAAAAGTTTGAGCATTAATCTCGTAAGTGCCGTTGTCAAGAGGAGAGAGTGTAACTGGTCCCTCCACCTTTACAAAACCAGAGGCCTCAATCAAGGTAGCTGTCAACTCTGCCCCTTCCACTCTGGCTCCTCCAGAAGCATAGAGATAATGGTCAAATCCAATGAATTCAGGGAGATCCTCAGCATTTTTTATAGAGAGTTCACCAATAATGGGTGATTCTTCTAGTCTCGTCTCTGCATGCTGGTACAAAGCGTCCAATTTACTATCGTCTTTCTTGAGAAGGGCTACACCAGACTGATCATAGAAGCTTGTGTCATAACCATCCTTTTCAAGATTTGAAACTAAATCTTGGTAAAAATCTGCTCCCAAACGGGCCATGCGATACCAGGCCTTATTACGACGCTTGGAAAACCAGGGGCTGATAATCCCTGCTGCTGCCTTGGTTGCTTGTCCAAGACCATGATCAAATACTGTAACTTCTACGCCTTTTTCTTTTGATAAGTAATAGGCAGCCGTTGAACCGACAATACCTGCTCCAACAATTGCAATTTTCATTTTTTACTCCATCTATTTGAAAAGAGCTGAGTCCTATATCAATAGGCACAGCTCTTTATTATTCTTTTACCCCAAGGCCACGTCCATGACCATCATGACGACAAAGCCAACCATAAGGCCCAAGGTTGCTACGTCAGTATTACCATTGGTTTGTGATTCAGGAATCAATTCCTCCGTTACCACAAAAATCATGGCTCCGGCCGCAAAGGCCAAAGCATAAGGAATTATCGCCATCATCAACATGACAAGAGCAGCTCCCATAACAGCCCCTATAGGCTCCACGATAGCTGACATAGATCCCCAATAAAAGGCCTTGATACGAGATTTTCCATCTGCTCGAATAGGAACTGAGAGGGCTGCACCTTCAGGGACATTCTGCAAACCAATACCTATAGCTAAACCAATGGCTCCCAAAAGACCCGCGAATGTCATATTGCCACCAGCCAAGGCTCCAAAAGTCACACCGACTGCCAATCCTTCTGGAAAATTATGAATGGTGATAGCCAAAAAGAGCAGGGCTGTCTTGGACAACTTTTTCTTACGAGGTTGAATACCTTCTGCTTTAGAGATGTCATTCCCCAAATGCAAATGGGGAACGACGGCATCAATCAAACGAAGGGCAACACCTCCAAGCAAGAAACCAGCTGCCGCAGGGAACCATGACCACTTCCATAGCCATTTTGAGTCGCATAAGTTAAAGAGGGGTCCAAAAGCGACCAAAAAGAGGCCGCAATCATGACACCTGCCGCAAAGCCCATCATGATATCTAGCAATTTACGGCTAATATTCTTGAAGAAGAAAACAATGGCTGAGCCGACAATGGTACAGCCCCAAGTAAAAAGACCAGCAAGCAAGGCCAAAAAGACCACATTTTGATGTAAAAGCCAAGTCACAGACACATCCTCCTACAAATGGTCAAAAGGATTGGTTGAGGACTGACTTTCAAGTATCGTCACATTCCAATCATGCTCAAGTTTCCAAGCCTCAAGTTTCTCAGCAATCTTTGAGATAAAAAGGGCTTCGATATGGTGCCCAGGATCAATTGCCAAGAGACCATTAGTAATCATTTCCTGTCCTGTATGGTAGTAAATATCACCAGTGATGAAGACTTGTGCCCCCTTTTTCAAAGCATCCTGGTAAAATCCTTGACCGCTACCCCCACAAATAGCCACACGGCTAACTAGAGGATTGTCATGATTATAACGAACCAAGCGAACACTATCTAAGCCAAAAACAGACTTGACTTTAAGAGCAAGTTCTTCAATAGTCTGAGGCACGATATCACCTACTCGACCGATTCCATGATTTTCAGAAGTCTGCGTTAAATAAGTGGTGTCTTTAATATCAAGTAAGTCACAGAACCAATCATTAAGCCCATCATTAACGACATCAATATTAGTATGACTCACATAGACTGCAATATCATGCTTAACCAGGTCAAGTAAAATATCTCGGTCAGGCGAAGACACCAAATCCTTAACTGGACGAAAAATTGGAGCATGTTTAGCAATAATGAGGTCCACACCTTTTTCAATGGCTTCGGCTACCGTATTTTCACGAACATCCAAGGTGACCATAACCCTCTGAATCTCTTTGTCCAGACTATCAATCTGCAAGCCAACCACATCACCTTCCATAGAAAGCTCCGGTGGACAAAATTCTTCATAAGTCTTAATAAGTTCACTAGCTAACATGATTCAAAACCTCCTTAATGGTTTGAATTTTATCTTCAATAGCTGTACGATCAGCCTGATTGGCCAGTGGAATGGATCCTAAAGCAAGCTCTAATTTATTGATTTCGCGTTGCCATTTGAGCTGGAAAACCTTAGATTGGTCTTTCATGAGATGAGGACCAAAACGCACTTCCTTGTCCGAAAGGTTCATGTGTCCAGCTTCTGCCACCATGATTTCGTAGTATTTGCCATTTTCAGTCATGATAGACTCTGCAATAATCTCAAAACCATTTTCCATCAACCAGATACGGAGATCATCTTCACGATTATTTGGTTGTAAAATCAGACGGTCTACGCCCTTAAGTTTGTCCTTTCCAGCATCTAGGATATCAGCAATAAGACGTCCTCCCATACCACAAATCGTGATAGTTGTTACCTCATCAGCGGGTTCGAAGGCAGCCAAGCCATTAGCCAAGCGCACCTCGATTTTATCTTGGAAACCAGAAGCTGAGACATTAGCAAAAGCAGATTCATAAGGCCCTTTTACCACTTCACCAGCAATAGCTGAAGTAATCAAACCTTTTTCAAGTAAATAAATCGGGAGATAGGCATGATCACTGCCTACATCCAAGAGTTTTGCGCCTTTGGGAACATAGGTTGCTACGTCCTTGAGGCGTTGAGATAATTGTACGTACATATTTCATCTTTCTATTTTTTTAAGTCTCTTCAATTATATCAAAAAAGGAGATTGGTAAGAAATGCTTTTAACACATTTCCTAACAACTTCCTTTTTGCTTATACTTTCTCGCCTGTAAAGACGAAGAATTTAGAAATAATATAGTTCAATACAATGATAAGGACCTGAGAGAAGAGGCTCTCGATACCGTTTACCCAAGCATGACTATGACCAACAAATTGACCAATAATTTCTGGATAGGTATCGACCAAGAAATAGGCCAGAGCCAAATCCAAGACCAAGGTCAATAGGCGAGCACCCACGAACTTAACAAAGCGCGTAACCATACCTGTCTTTTCCTGATTAAAGACAAACATGTCATTTGTAAAAAAGGCAAAGATAATGGCAATCGCATTCGCTAAGACTGCTGAAAGTGTTCCTTGTTGGGTAAACTGGAAAATCAAAGTACGACTGACCATATAAACCAAAGTTGCCAAGACACCAAAGAACAGGTACTTGAAAACTTCGGTGGCCATGAAGGCTCTGAGCTTAGCTATCATACTTAGTCCAATCCAATTTCTGCA
Organism: Streptococcus sp. CCH5-D3; assembly: GCF_001556435.1. Taxonomy (NCBI): domain Bacteria; kingdom Bacillati; phylum Bacillota; class Bacilli; order Lactobacillales; family Streptococcaceae; genus Streptococcus; species Streptococcus sp. CCH5-D3. The sequence continues at coordinate 83,605 of NZ_LSIW01000037.1, read as the reverse complement.
CGAACAACATCGGCAATCGTATCAACATAGTAGTTCACTTCATCATCTGTTGGTGCTTCTGCCATAACACGAAGAAGAGGTTCAGTACCACTTGGACGAACCAAGATACGTCCATTTCCAGCCATCTCAGCTTCCATTTTTTCAATGATAGCGGCAATTGCAGGAACTTCCATAGCCTTATCTTTCATGCTATTTTCCACACGGATATTAACCAATTTTTGTGGATAGATGGTCACTTCTGAAGCCAATTCAGACAAGCTCTTACCTGTTTCAACCATGACTTTAGTCAATTGGATTGCCGTCAATTGACCATCACCAGTTGTGTTGTAATCCATGATAATAACGTGTCCAGACTGTTCACCACCAAGGTTGTAGCCGTTTTTACGCATTTCTTCGACAACATAACGGTCACCAACAGCAGTCACTGCCTTGTTAATGCCTTCACGGTCAAGTGCCTTGTGGAAACCAAGGTTTGACATAACCGTTGTTACAATAGTATTTTTAGCCAACTCGCATTTTTGAGACAAATGTTTACCAATGATATACATCACCTTATCACCATCAACAATATCACCATTTTCGTCAACAGCGATGAGACGGTCACTGTCACCATCAAAGGCAAGACCAATAGCTGAGCCAGTTTCTTTAACCAAGGCTTGCAACTGCTCTGGGTGTGTCGAACCAACACCAGCATTGATGTTAAGGCCATCAGGTTGGTCACCAATAACAGAGATTTCTGCGTTCAAGTCAAGGAAAATGTTACGTGCAGATACCGCAGCTGCTCCATTAGCCGCATCCAAGGCAACTTTCATGCCACCGAGGTCAACACCTGTAGCTACCAAGAATTTTTCGTATTTACGAAGACCCTCTGGATAATCCACAAGTGTTCCAAGTCCTTCAGCCGAAGGACGTGGAAGCGTATCTTCTGCAGCATCGAGAAGGGCTTCAATTTCCGCTTCACGCGCATCATCCAATTTAAAACCATCTCCACCAAAGAACTTGATACCATTATCAAGAGCTGGATTATGGCTGGCTGAAATCATAACACCAGCACTTGCATTTTCCGTACGGACCAAGTATGAGACGCCAGGTGTCGCAAGTACTCCAAGTTTGTAGACTTCAATACCCACTGAGAGCAAACCTGCTACTAAGGCAGATTCTAACATCTCACCAGAGATACGTGTATCACGTGCCACAAAAACTTTAGGACGGCCAGTCTCATGTTGGCTAAGCACATAACCACCAAAACGGCCTAATTTAAAGGCCAATTCAGGCGTAAGTTCAACGTTTGCTTCTCCACGAACACCGTCTGTTCCAAAATATTTACCCATAATTTTATTATTAGTGCTTGAGCACTAAATCCTCCTTAAACTGTGATGCTGTTTAGCAAGAGTCAATCTAGTGAAATCTATCTAGACAATCTAACTTTATAAGATTTCGCCAATATTTTCAACCCTTGATTTTAAACATTTTTAATTGGTTACATTTTTATGAGATTAGTCCCTCTCAATCCCATCCATTATACATGAATTTAGGAAAAATGTAACTCCCCTATTTTTGCGTAACTTTTAAGTTAACCTTAACAGTGCCAGGCTGAACCGTAACACCTTCTGCCTTAAGGTCTATTGTTTTTGAAGTGTCCTTAGTCACTTGGCTAATGTCCACAGGGACTGTAATGCTATCAATCTTATCCATAGCTTCTTGGCTACCAACAATAGTCACATGTCCACGATTAAAGCTATAGCTGATACTAGACACATTGCTAGCCTTATCTCCAGTCAGTTCGACCTTAACAGGAACAGATTTGCTTAATTTTCGCAAACTAATCTTGGCATGCACCTTAGCTGGTGAGATTGAACTTGCTAGGACTGTTCCATTTGTCGAAACTGCTTGAAGGACCAAGTTCCCATCATAATCTTCAGACAGGTTGGAATCGCCTTCCAATACTGCTTGAACATGATCAATCTGGTTAATGATATCTTCACTCGAAGTCACCTCTACCTTGGTTGCATCCAAGCTAACTTTTTTAACTTCATAGCCATTTGCTAACTTATCTGATGTGATGTTAGCTACAACGTCAAAGGTCTTGCTGGCTTTTTTACCAATAGTCGCCGTCAAGGTTGATGGCGATACTTGCGCAGACATTCCAGCTGGAAGATCCTTAACCTGAATAGGTACTCGACTGGTTCCTTGACCCAGATTCGACAAATCAGCAACTAATTTAAAGTGACGCGTATCACTACTTGTCTCAGTCGTTAAAGCCAGCTGTGTTGTCGCTGTCAAATAGACTTCGGCATCATAGGAATAACCACTGATAAAGTACTTATCACTATCATATTTAATATCCACAGGAACCGACTCAACGGTTTGTGTAAAGGTATTAGATGCACTTGAGCTATTGTTTTTATTTTGCGTATTTCCCGACCATGCCGTGAAAAAGAGTACCACAGCAAAGAAGAGAGCAACTAGCATCTGCCATAGACGATCGTTTTTAAAGAAATTTACAAAACGCTTCATTTTTTGCTACCTCCCATCCAACGTTGGAAGAATGACTGACGTGGTTCTTGTTCTTTCAACAAGATAAGACTCAACTCTTGTTCAAATTCTTGAACAGAGAGATCATGGATGAAATTTCCCTTGTACGCAATTGAAATCGCACCAGTTTCCTCAGACACAACAAAGGTCAGTGCATCTGTCTGTTCTGAAAGACCAATAGCAGCCCTATGTCTAGTCCCAAACTCTTTGGAAATCTTATTAGATTCCGTCAATGGCAGATAAGAACAAGCCGTCGCAACCTTGTTATCTCTGATGATAACTGCCCCATCATGAAGCGGTGTATTTGGGATGAATATATTAATTAAAAGTTCCCCAGTCACCACCGCATCAAGTGGAATCCCAGTCACAATCTGCTCTTGTAAGGTCTGAGTCTGTTCAATAGAAACCAGCGCCCCAATCTTACGAGGACTCATGTACTTAACAGCTTTAACGTAGGCTTGAACCAACTTCTCGTCTGAGCTAACCTCTTTATTTTGCAAAAAATGCTGAGGTGTCCGTCCAAAGGTTTCAAGTGCAGAACGAAGCTCTGGTGCAAAGATTACAACCGCCGCAATGGCTCCATAGTTGATAACCTGATTCATCAAATAAGAAATCGTCGTGAAGCCTATAAAATCAGAAATCAGTTTGACTAAAATAAACAAGACAACCCCTTGAACAAGGGTCATAATTTTTGTCCCTCGTAGGGCCCTAATAAAGCGATAAATTAAAAAAGCAACAATCAATATGTCCAAACTATTGACGATAACTTTCAGCGGACTATCAAAGAGTGACCGCCAAAAATCAATATCAATGGACGAAAGTATTCCCATACATATCACACTTTCTTTTAATTTTTAAACAGTTTCTATTATACCACGAATTCTAACTATTTTGAGACTACAATCACTACTTTTTGTGATAAAATAAATTCATGACTATGAAAACTACCATGGGAATTCTGGCGGGAAAAGCTAGCCATTTCGTCCTTTCAAAATTGGGACGTGGCTCAACCCTGCCTGGAAAAATCGCCCTTAAATTTGACAAAGATATTTTAGACACTTTAGCCAAGGATTACGAGATTGTCGTTGTCACTGGAACCAATGGTAAGACTCTGACAACAGCTTTAACAGTAGGAATTCTTAAAGAAGCTTTTGGTGAGATTGTGACCAACCCTAGTGGAGCCAACATGATCACAGGAATCACTTCTACTTTCCTAACAGCAAAAAAAGCCAAGTCTGGTAAGAAAATCGCTGTCTTGGAAATTGACGAGGCTAGCCTTCCAAAAATCACTGAATACATCACTCCAAGTCTTTTTGTCTTCACAAATATTTTCCGTGACCAAATGGACCGCTATGGTGAAATCTATACCACTTATCAGATGATTTTAGATGGTGCTGCTAAGGCACCTGAGGCCACTATTTTGGCCAATGGAGACAGTCCTCTCTTTAATTCTAAAGAAGTGGTCAATCCTGTACGCTTCTATGGTTTTGACACTGAAAAACACGCTCCAGAGCTGGCGCATTATAATACCGAAGGAATTGTCTGCCCTAAATGTGAGAGCATTCTTCAGTATCGCCTCAATACTTATGCTAATCTGGGTTACTATGTATGCCTCAACTGTGACTTCCACCGTCCAGAATTAGACTATAAGCTAACAGAGTTGACTAAAATCACTAACACTACTTCTGAATTTGTCATTGATGGACAAGATTACAAGATTAATGTCGGTGGTCTTTATAACATCTACAATGCCCTTGCTGCCGTCTCTGTCGCTGAATTCTTCGGAGTAGCTCCAGAGCAAATCAAGGCTGGTTTTGATAAGAGTCGTGCTGTCTTTGGACGCCAAGAAACCTTTAAGATTGGTGACAAATCATGTACTCTCGTACTAATTAAGAATCCAGTAGGAGCCAGCCAAGCTCTCGATATGATTAAACTTTCAGATTATCCATTTAGCTTGTCAGTCCTTCTTAACGCCAACTATGCTGATGGTATTGACACCAGCTGGATTTGGGATGCCAACTTCGAAAGCATTCTCGAGATGGATATCCCTGAGATTAACGCTGGTGGTGTTCGCCATTCTGAAATTGCCCGCCGTCTTCGTGTAACCGGCTATCCAGAAGAAAAGATTACGCAAGCAGAAAAACTTGAAGATATTATGGTCTTGATTGAAAAACAAGATTGCGATCATGCCTATATCTTAGCGACCTATACTGCCATGCTTGAATTCCGTGATATTCTTGCCCAACGTCATGCTGTCGGAAAGGAGATGAACTAATGACTTATACTTCACTCAAATCTCCAGAAAATCGTGACTACACCTATGACCTAAATGTTGCCCACCTTTATGGTAATCTACTCAATACCTACGGTGACAACGGAAATGTCCTTATGATCAAATACGTGGGTGAAAAACTTGGTGCTAAGATGACCTTCGACATCGTTTCAGTTGGTGATGACTTCGACAAGGACCACTACGACATGGTCTTCTTTGGAGGTGGTCAAGACTACGAACAATCCATCGTTGCTAAAGACCTCCCAACTAAGCGTGAGGCTATTGGTCAATTCATCCAAGATAACAAAGTAATTCTTGCCATCTGTGGTGGTTTCCAACTTCTTGGTCAATATTACATCCAGGCTAATGGTGTTCGCATTGATGGTATCGGTGTTATGGGCCACTACACCCTCAATCAAGAAAATAATCGTTATATTGGTGACATCAAGATCCATAACGAAGAGTTCGATGAAACTTACTATGGCTTTGAGAATCACCAAGGGCGTACCTTCCTCTCTGATGATGAGAAACCACTAGGAAAAGTGGTCTACGGTAATGGTAATAACAAGGAAGACGGTTCTGAGGGTGTCCACTATAAAAATGTTTATGGTAGCTACTTCCATGGACCAATTCTTTCTCGTAACGCCAACCTGGCCTACCGTTTGGTCACTACTGCCCTTCGTAACAAATATGGCCAAGACATTAAATTGCCAAGTTACAATGACATTCTTTCAAGCGAAGTCGCTGAAGAATACGCAGATACTAAATCAAAAGCAGAATTTGAAAAATAATTCTATGACATAGCAAAATAGCGAAACCCTAAGGGTTTCGCTATTTTTTCATATCTATTTCCAAAGTCGTCTTTTCTTCAATCTGTCTTCAATTTTTCGATTATCAATCCTTAGAATGGCAATCATATCAAACAAGAGCCAAGTTCGTTTAGGATAAACAATGTATTTGGGAGACCAAATTGGAGAGAACTTCTCCTTATAACGTTGGAGCCCACTAAAAGAGTAAAAACGCTGCGCAAAGACATAGACCAAATTGGCAACCTTCTCTTCCAAAAAACTATCTTCTTCAGTACCCACATTCGCAAGTGGAGCCATTCCCATATCAAAATACTGCTTTCCTTCTGCTTGGAAGTACTGGAAGAGTTTCACAAAGAGGTAATCCATGATGCCTTCAGGAGCCTTTTCAAAGTCATAACGCATAAGGTCAATCGTTGCCACACGTTTGTTTTTGGTTGGCATGATATTGGCAAAGGCTACAATTTCTCCCTCCTCACTCTCAACAATAGCAATCGGTGCTTGCTGCAAATAGGCTACATCAAAGAAACCAAGGGAGAAACCCTTCTCCTTACGACCGTTAAGCCAAATATCTGAGACAGCCTTCATTTCTTGCATCTGAGTCTCTGAAAATGGAGGATCAAGTAACTTAAACTGGAAACCTGCTTTTTCAACACGATTGGTTGGCTTACGGAACTTCTTACCATGCTTACCATCAACAGAAAATGACGTCAAATCAACCATGGCATTTTCCCCAAATTTCATAAAATCAAAGCCATAATCATGAAGCATTAGGGTAATACTCTCATCTGCCTCATAAAACAAGGCTTGTAAATTCCAATCGGATAAGGTCTTCAAGAAAGATTCCCAAGCTGCTCGGTAATAGTTTTCATTACCTATCGGATTTCCCATAACCACACACTTGTTACTGGTTTGTGCAAATTGGAAAACTACCTGGTCTTGTCCATCGACACGATACCAAAAGAGGCGTTTATCATGTAAATAAGCCAGGGCACTTTCTGATGCACCTCCATATTTCTCAAGGAGAGCTGTGAAGCGCTCATCATCCATGCTTTGACCAAAAGGCCTGCGGGGTGCCAAAATTCTCAAGACTCCCCAAACTATGGTTGCAATGATAACTGATGCCAGTAAAATATCAAACCAAATATGAACAAAATGTCCAAGAACATCCCGGTTCTTAGGTGGCAACAAATGAGACCAAAAACCACTGCCACCCAAAACGAGAAGAACCAGAATCGTAAAGGCTAGGAAAAGAAAATCCTTGGTTTTGTCTTCCCAACTATAAACAAAGTAACGATGATACAACCTCTTTCTAATGATCAACATAAGCACCAAAGAGAGTAAAATTAGGAAAGACATGGCCCATGAAATACCATTGAGATTGACATAAATTAAGGCCAAGACAAAGGTTATCAAGGAGGCAACAAAAGCACCCTTAACCCGACGTCTAATGAGACGAGCCATGAAAACAAATAGGGTTCCAAATAGGATACTTGGGAATTGCCAAATCAACTGCTCCTGAATAGGATCAAAACGGCTAATAAAGTAGACATTAGCCAAGCGTTCAGGGATTAGGGCAGACAAAATCAAGAAAATCCCTAAAAAACGTAGCAAATAGACGAGAAAACGGTGGAGACTTCCACCAAATACTCGTGAAGAAAGTTTGAAGTATTTCTCGTTGATACGTCCTCCCATGTGTTTGAAAAAGAAGACAACACCAAGCAAGAAGGGAATAACGTAGTAGGTTAAACGAAAGAGCAAGAGCAGACTAACCGCAAGAGCATTGCTAACCCCCATAGAGGTCAGACCGGTAATCACAATCAAATCGAAACTACCAATCCCACCCGGAATCATAGAGAAGATACCAATAATAACCGCTAGGAAATAAAGTGGAACCAGATTATAAAGTGGAACATGTAAGCCCATTAAATAAGCCACACTGACAAAGCTCCCCAGGGCCGTTCCCCATTCAGCTGTCGAAGCTAAAAGAAGACTTAGCCTCGTTTTCAATGGTACTTGACCAAAATAGGCTAACTTTTCTCGACTAGAAACAAAGAAAATAAAAGGCAGATAAAGGAAAATACCCAATAAGAGTAACCAATACTTTCTTAAATCCGGACTTAGAGGAAAGAACCAAAAGACAGCGAATACCAAACCACTTAAAAGGGATAGACCCGACATAAAATAAGGCAATAAACGAGAAAGTGCCTTAACACCTGTCTTTTCCTGCCCATCCTCAGAATAAAAGGAATATCGTAGTCCCACATCGACCAAACCAGCAAAACCAGCCAAGTTATTAATGGTATTGACAGCCCAACTTGTTTCTAAGATATAGGATTTGGAATAATCCGTTTCTAGCTCCTTATTCAGTATGATGTCATAAAAGAGCATGGGGGAGACAGCGACTAGTCCGATGACAGCCATCAAAATAAGATGCCAAATAGACAAACCGGACAGAGCTGACTCCAGTGACTCTAAAGTGATGGTCCGTTTTAGACGAACCAATTCTATGACGACAAGAACCGTAATCGAGATAAAGAAGATGGATTTAACGGCTGCTTTTAAAGGTTGAAGTCTCTCTAAAAGACGCTTCATGCCACCACCTCGTTTCGACTAATTCTCACAAGCTCACGAATCATTTGATTAAAGACCTTATATTTACGTTGAGCTAGACGATGCCCTTCACGACGTTGCACATAGAGCTTATGAATCGGAAAGAGCTCTGAAATCTCTCTAGAATGCCTAATACTGATAACATCCCTTTGCCCCATAACTACCCAAACAGGATAGGCAGCCTGATGTAGACGTTCCCTATCTAACGGCAAGTCATGAAGCATCAGACCCGTTACCTGAGCCATGATATCCATTTTAGATGAAAATGGTGACAAGGCTTTTAAGCAAAGATATTGTATATAGACCGCGAATCTTGAGCGTCTCGTCAACCCATTAAAGGTCATATTCCCTGCATTAAGTAGGAGTCCCGCAATCCGGTCAGGATAACGACTAGCATAAACCATAGCCAAATTAGCACCGTCACTATGACCGACAAATAAGGCCTTCTTGATATTCAAATATTGCAAAATTTCCTCCAAATCGGCAGCCATCTGTTCAAAGGTCATCTTAACACTCTGACGACTGGACCTGCCGTGATTACGACTATCAATGAAAATTAAACGATAGTCTCGATACAGAATTCCTTGCTTACCAAAGTAATTTCCTGACAAATTATTGCCATGCAAAAAAACAATTGGAAAGCCTTTACCGAGATCACGATAATAGATGATTTGACCATCTTTCACTTTGAATTCCATAAGATTACCTACCTTTTCACTAACGCATTCTTATACGATAATTAGTCTTATAAGGCATTTGGGATAATGAATTGGACTTATCTCATTCCAAAATCATCTAACCCTCTTCACTCCATTATAACACTTCCACTAGGGAAGAGTCAGAATATTTGTGCATTTTCTGCAAAAAGAAAAAGCCTTTTCAGGCTTCTCCTCTTATTGTTCGAAAGTTTGTTGAGCGATGAGCTTATTATAGTTTTCTTCATCTTCTTGGTTATCACGGACAACTTTAGATACTGTAAATGAAGATGAAATCAAACCAACACATCCCATGAGGTAGTAACCCTTAACCATCAAAGGCTCTTTAAGGGTATAAAGGCCTACCAACATCAAGATTACGAAGAAGGCAAATGATCCCCATGCCATCATGTTGAAAGATGTTGTGTTACGATACACTTTTTTCTTTACTTTGTTCATAAAGTTAGTCTCCTTTTATATACTAAAACTATTATACCAACAATGTAAGCCTTTCACAACTCAAAACATGAAAAGGTTCTCATCATCCCTTAACTTTCCAATTGTTCTGATAGGTCACTCCACTCTTCCATCAGAGCCTCTTGAGAAACTGATAAGTCATCCAGCTCTTTCTGTAAGTCAGACAATTCTGCCACGTCATTTGTTTCAAGCATGGCAGCAGAGATTTCCTCCAATCGTTCTTCAATCGTCTCTAGCTCATTTTCAATTTGCTCAATGCGTCGGCTTAATTTACGCATCTCTTTTTGATTGGCTTTTTGAGCTTGATAATCAGTAGCACCCGCTGAAGCGACTTGGACTTCCTCTGATACTTGATTTTCCTCTGCTTCAAGACGTGCTAACTCTTCAAGCTCCGTCTTCTTCTCAAGGTAGTAATCGTAATCTCCAAGATAAATGGTTGCCCCATCCTCAGAAATTTCCATCACTTTGGTTGCCACACGGTTGATAAAGTAACGGTCATGGCTGACAAAGAGAAGCGTTCCATCAAAGTCAATGAGGGCATTTTCCAAGACTTCCTTACTATCAATGTCCAAGTGGTTGGTCGGCTCATCTAGGATGAGGAAGTTGTTGTTTTCCATTGATAATTTAGCTAGGAGCAGACGAGCTTTCTCACCACCAGAAAGCATGGAAACAGACTTTTTGACATCATCACCTGAGAAGAGAAAGGCCCCCAGACGATTACGAATCTCAACTTCAGGAGTCGTCGCAAAATCATTCCACAGCTCATCAAGGACTGTGTTCGACGGTGTCAAGGCAGATTGGGTTTGATCATAATACCCCACTTCAACATTAGCACCATAGGTTGACGTTCCCTTGATAAAAGGCAATTTACCCACTACCGACTTGATAAAGGTTGTTTTCCCGATACCATTTGGACCAACGATGGCAATGGCATCCATCTTCTTAACATCCAGGGAAATAGGCTCTGAGAGAATCTCATCGTCATAACCAATAGCAGCATCCTTAACTGTCAAGACCACATTCCCAGAGACTTTATCCGCATGAAAAGTCATATTAGCTGACTTCTGGCCTTCTGTTGGCTTATCCAGACGTTCCATTTTCTCTAGCTGTTTACGACGGGCTTGAGCACGCTTAGTTGTAGAAGCACGGACAATATTACGATTAACAAAGTCCTCCAACTTAGCAATTTCCTTTTGTTGTTTTTCGAAGTTCTTTGCTTCAGTGGCCAACTTTTCAGCCTTAAGGTCCATGAATTTTGAATAGTTTCCGACATAACGATCTAAACTATGTTTGGTCAAATCCAGGGTTACTGTCGCCACCTTATCCAAAAAATAACGGTCGTGACTGACAATGATTAGAGCTCCCTGATAATTGACCAGGTAATTCTCCAACCAGGCAATGGTTTCGATATCCAAGTGGTTAGTCGGTTCATCCAGTACCAAGAGTTCAGGCTTCTCAAGTAGCATTTTCGCCAAAGCTAAGCGCGTGTTTTGCCCTCCAGAAAGATCTGAAATAGGCATCTCCCACATGCTTTCATCAAACTTAAAACCATTGAGAATGGCTCTGATATCAGATTCATAGGTAAAACCACCTCGCTGTCTGAAATCCTCAGAAAGGCGATCGTAGTCAGTCATTAACTTGTCCAAGTCTGCCCCAGTTAACTCAGCCATCTTCATTTCCATGTTACGAAGGCGTTTTTCGTCTGCACGAAGACCTGCAAAAACATTTAACATTTCCGCATAGATGGTATTGCTAGACTCAAAGCGACTATCCTGAGCTAAGTAAGACAAATTCAAATCACGTTTTGTGTTGATTTCACCACTTGTCGGCGCCTCCTCTCCAACCAAAATTTTCAATAGGGTTGATTTCCCAGCACCGTTACGTCCAACAAGGGCAATACGATCGCGTTCATCTACCTGAATATTAATATTATCAAAGAGCACATCCCCTGAGAAAGAGCGCTCAATCTTGTTTCCTTGTAAAATAATCATAACATTTCAATTATACCAAAAAAGCCAAGCTCCTGCTTAGGCTTTCTGACTTTCTTTCAAAATGCTTGCTACCTTAGTATTAATCAAATCGATAGCAACAGTATTTGTGACACCTTCAGGAATCACCACATCTGCGTAGCGTTTCGTAGGTTCGATAAACTGGTGGTACATAGGTTTAACCACACTGATATATTGCTCAATAATACTATCCAAGCTACGGCCACGCTCTTCCATGTCACGCTTGATACGACGGATAATACGAATGTCATCATCAGTATCTACAAAAAGCTTGATATCCATCAAATCACGCAAGCGTTTATCCTCAAGTACCAAAATCCCTTCAACAATGAAGACGTCCTGTGGTTCCTGACGATAAGTCTTTTCACTACGAGTGTGTTGGGTGTAGTCATAAATCGGAATATCCACTGGACGCCCAGCAATCAGCTCATTGATGTGTTCAATCATAAGATCTGTATCGAAGGCAAAGGGATGGTCGTAGTTAGTTGATACACGCTCTTCAAAAGTCAAATGTGACTGATCCTTATAATAAGAATCATGCTCAATCATAGCAATTTTCTCATCTGGAAAATTTGATAGAATGGCACGAGAAACACTGGTCTTACCTCCACCAGAGCCACCCGTAACCCCAATAATAATCGGTTTTTTAGGCATGGTAAATTCCTATCTAATATAGTCTTTCTTATTTATTCTACACTAAATCATGATATAATAAAAGCAAATCCATATAGAAAATGAGACTTTTATGTTTAAAAACTTTCCTGAACAATGGCAAGACCTCCTTAAAGAAAAAGGAATCACTACAGAGACTGCCATTCAAAAAGAACTCTTTGCACCAATCACTGAAGGAGACAATATCCTAGGTATCAGTCCTACAGGAACAGGTAAGACTCTAGCCTACCTTCTCCCATTGCTCCTCTCACTCAAGCCCAAAAAATCTCAGCAATTGCTTATCCTAGCACCCAATTCAGAGCTTGCTGGACAGATTTTTGATGTGACCAAACAATGGGCTGAGCCACTAGGACTCACTGCCCAACTCTTCCTTTCTGGCTCTAGTCAAAAGAGACAAATTGAACGCCTGAAGAAAGGACCGGAAATTCTCATCGGAACACCTGGCCGTGTCTTTGAGCTGATTAAACTCAAAAAGATCAAGATGATGAATGTCAACACCATCGTCCTAGATGAATTTGATGAGCTTCTCAGTGATAGCCAATACCACTTTGTGACAAAAATCAGCCACCATGTTCCTCGTGACCATCAAATGATTTATATTTCGGCAACCAACAAAATTGATGATCAAAATCTTGTCGAAAATACCATCGTTTATGACCTATCTGATCAAGAACTTGACACCATCAAACATTATTATATCAGTGTTGATAAACGTAACCGTGTCGAACTTCTCCGTAAGTTCTCCAATATCCCTGACTTCCGTGGCCTTGTCTTTTTTAACAGTCTATCTGACCTTGGGGCTACTGAAGAACGCCTCCAATTTAACGGGGCTTCAGCGGTATCATTGGCTAGTGACATCAACGTCAAATTCCGTAAGGTTATCTTGGAAAAATTCAAGAATCATGAGATTTCACTCTTACTAGGTACTGACCTCTTGGCACGCGGCATCGATATTGAAAATCTAGAGGTAGTCATCAACTTCGATATTCCTCGAGATCGCGAAGCCTATACTCACCGTGCAGGACGTACTGGTCGTATGGGAAATGAAGGCAGCGTCATTAGCTTTGTAACCCATCCAGAAGACCTCAAAAAACTTAAAAAATTCGCCAAAGTTTCAGAACTGGTTCTTAAAAATCAAGAACTTCACGAAAAATAAGGCACGACAAAAGCACTTCAGTTTACTCTGAAGTGCTTTTAACATATACAGATTAGGCTTTTTTACCAAAGTCCTCAATCATTTGTTCCATTTCCTCACGACTTGGAGTTGTCAACATATAGAGGAAGTCACCTTGCAACTCTGCAAAGGCTGCAGGCATGATTTTCTTAACTTTAAGTTGTTCACGATACTTATCAAAAAGTTCTTCTTCTGAATAAGCATAGTGAGAGTTTGCACGACGTGAAGTCGCCAAACAGTAAAGTGGCTCAAACTGAGAAGCTGGGAATGGTTCGCCAGCAACGATATCCGCATACCCCTTGTACAAATCGAAAGAGTGAGCATAGTTATACACGTCGATTGTGAAACCACCTGCTGGACGGTTGTTATATTCAATAGCAATATAATCGTCACCATCACGGAAGAACTCAATATGGAAGAAACGTTCCTTCATACCAAATTCTTTGACAATTGCCTCACCATACTTACGTAACTTAGGATCCATTTCCTTAAGAACGTAGTAAGAATTATCCATCTTGTAAATCATCAAGTCAAGAGGTGTGTGGGCATAATCAAAAGTTGTCGAGAAGACAATATTACCATCATGATCAATCAAACCATCAAAAGTACAGATTTCGCTTGATGTTACAAATTTTTCAAAGAAATAAACTGTTTCATGATCCCACTCAGCCTTAAAGTGATTGACATCATCTTCTGTTTCAAGTTTGAAGGTTGCAGCTGCACCAACCCCATTATCTGGCTTAGCAATCATTGGAAGACCGATTTCTTTCACAGCTTTATCCACATCTTCATCAGTTTTAATGACAGCACCAGGTACAACTGGAACTCCAGCTTTTTGGAAGAGTTTTTTCATTTCAGACTTAAATTTAGTCTTCTTAAGATCTTCTGGCTTAGCACCAAAAACATTGAACTGTTCACGAAGAGCAGCATCCAATTCCAACCAGTATTCGTTATGAGATTCGATTCGGTCAATTGGTCCGTGTTTATAGAAAAGAAAGGCTACCGCACGTTTAACTTCATCCAAGTTTTCCAGATTGTCTACACGGAAGTACTCAGTCAAAGCCTCTTTCAAAGGTTGATCCAATTGTTCATAAGGCTCTTGACCAATACCAAGAACAGTGATGCCCTTATTAGCAAGTTCAACTGTAAACTGTTGGAAGTTTTGTGGATAGTATGGTGAAATAACAAGATAATTCATTAGTAATTCCTCTTTTATAGTTATTTAGATGGGATGGACAAAGAAATTATAGGTTCATATTGTCAAGGAAATAAGGCATTTGTTTACGCCACCATTCCCAATCGTGAGCGACATCATGACCCCACTCAGAGAACCAAGCTGGAATATTCTTTTGTTCAAAGGCTTCCTTGAGTTTATAGTAAGATGGAAGACCATCTTGTTCCCAAGCACCAAGACCTGTACATACGATGATCTCAGCTTGACGGTAGCGATCGATAAACCAACCATCATTTTGGTTCCAGATATAATCTGATGGGGAATTTTGGTAAATAGCTTCATCCCCTCCAAACTCACCCACAAAGAAACGGGCATCGTAGACACCACTGAGGGCTACCACTTTATTGAAAACATCAGGGTGTTGCAAGAAGAAGTTAAGTGCATGGTAAGCACCCATTGAACAACCTGTTGTCATCATTGGATCAAACCAACCAGTTTTGTGTTTGATAAATGGAATAGCTTCTTCAATAACATAGCGTTCATAGGCACGGTGCATTTCAGCACGATCGTGTGGATTTTTCCAATCACAAAGCCAGCTTTCACTGTCCACACTTGAAAGCGTAAAGAATTGTACGCGTCCTTCTTCGATAAAACGTGCACAAGCATCAATCATACCAAAGTCATAATATTCGTTATGGCTACCACCTGATGAGGCAAAAACCACAACAGGGATACCAGCGTGCCCGTAACGGTTAACATACATTTCACGGTTAAGTTGACCACTCCAGTGGCTAAGATGTTCGATATTCATATTTATATTCCTTTTCCTAAATTAAATTAATTTGCGTTAATAAAGACTAGTCCCATTTTTCAGCGAAAAAGCGAAGACAGTCTGGTAAATTCTCGGCCCAAGCTTCTTCATTGTGTTCAGCACCAGATTGAATGTGAATCTTGATATTTTCCAAATCAACCCCACGAGCAATCAAATCATGATAATAGCTCAATGAAGAGTCTATATAAGCCTGCTTAATATTACCAGCCATCAAGGTCTTGTCAGTATCATCAGCCTCCTCAGTTCCTACATATATGTAGACACGTTGATCTGAATCGAGCTTTTGACGCGACATGTAACAATCAAAAGCATCCTGATGCAACCAGTTAGCTGAAGAAAATACCCCAAGACAACCAATCTGCTCCTTATAATCAAGCCCCATAAACTGAGTGATATTACCACCGAGAGATGAACCAATCATAGCTGTGTGCTGACGGTCAGAGAGGGTACGATATTCCTTATCAATAAAGGGTTTAACCACATCCATGACAAACTCTGCATACTCTACACCCTTACCTCCGAACTGGACACCAGGGATATTAGATTCTTGGTACTTCCACGCAGAATACTCATTCATACGGCCAGGACCATCATTATCAATGGCTACAACAATCATGCGCGAAATATCAGGATTACGCTTGATTGTTGAGATAATCTTCCAAGAATAGCCAGAAAACGACTCCTTACTATAAAGAACATTCTGACCATCATGGAAATACACGACAGGGTAAGAACGATCTGTATCCGTTTCATAGTTCTTAGGTAGAAGAACACGCACACGACGAAGTTGACCAGTGTATGGTACCTCTAACTCATGCGTCTTCATAACCAAGTAAAAATAAGATTTATTCATTGTCAGAAAACTCTCTATATTCGAAATTTAGTTCTATTATACCATATTTTAAAAGAAAAAGAGCCCCTATTATTGGGACCCTTTACACTTTTTTAATGATTGAATAGCTACACTCTTAGTAGTTTGCGATATCAAATACTGTTGATTTCACACGAGTCATAGCTTCGATAGAGTATTTCACACCTTGAGTTCCGGCACCAGATCCTTTAACACCAAGGAATGGGAAGTTGTCTGTACCACGTTGTGTTTTGTTGTTAATGTGAACTGTACCAACTTCAAGTTGTTCAGCAACTGCAAATGCACGTGGGTAGTCTTGTGTGAAGACAGCACCTTGAAGTCCAAATTCAGATTCGTTAGAAATCTTGATTGCTTCTTCAACTGAAGATACACGGATGAATGGCAATACAGGACCAAATGGTTCTTCCCAAGCAAGACGCATATCAGTTGTTACATGGTCAAAGACTGCTGGGTAGATAAGGTTACCTTCACGTTTCAATTCAGTTTTAGCAGTAGCACCTTGTTCAACTGCATCATCAATCAAACCTTGAACGAAGTCAGCAGCTTTTGTATCGATAAGTGGTGTAACGCTTGCGCTTTCTTCAGGCATACCAACAGTGATATTACCTACCAAAGCAGTTACTTTTTCTACCAATTCATCTGCAACGCTATCCATTACAAGGACACGTTTGATAGCTGTACAACGTTGACCTGAATAGTCAAAGGCACCAGCAACAATGTTTTTAGCAGTCAAGTCAAGATCAGCATCTTCAAGAACGATAGCGGCATCTTTACCACCAAGTTCAAGCATGATTGGACGCATAGCTGCCAAACGACCGATATTTTCACCAACTGGTGTTGAACCTGTAAAGTTGATGAAATCAACTGCTTTGTGCTCAACAATGTAGTCACCGATAACAGAACCACGACCTGTGATAGAGTTCAAGACACCTGCAGGGATACCAGCTTCAACAAATGCTTCAACCAAAAGAAGACCTGAGATAGAACCTTGTGTTGGTGGTTTGAAGGCAACAACGTCACCAGCAATCAAGGCAGGAGCAATTTTAGAACCAGCCAAGTTTACTGGGTAGTTAAATGGAGAGATAGCAAGTACAAGACCTACTGGTTCGCGACGAACAACAGCAATTTTTTTCTTGCTACCAGCGTCAAAGGCACCACCTTCAAGTACTTCACCTTCCAAACGCAAACCTTCTTCAGCTGCATAGTGGATGATTTCAGCAGTACGAACAACTTCACCGATTGCAGATTTCAAACCTTTAGAGATTTCTTTAGAAAGAACTTGACCGATTTTTTCTGCATCACGTTCCAAGATATCTGCTGCTTTATGAAGGTAAGCTGCACGTTCAGCATATGAAAGCGCACGCCATGCTGGGAGTGCTGCTTTAGCTGCTGCGTAGACTTCGTCTACTTCAGCTTGGCTCATCGCTGGAACTGATCCAAGTTCCTCACCGTTTGCAGGTGCGTAAATAGTAATTTCGTTTTCAGATGTTTTCCACTCACCATTGACATAGTTTTTGTATTGTTTAGCCAAGATAGTAACTCCTTTTATCTATTATAAGACCTATTTTATCATTTTTTTAGAAATATTCCAAGATTTAAACGAGAATTATTCAGAAAATTTTGACAAAAAATAGTTAAAATTGTTAACCTAGGTTAGCCGTATTCTACTCCTAACTAAAGAATGAGTCAATTTTTTTGTCTCCGTTTAGATATAAAAAAAGTGAAAGCCTAAGCCTCCACTTTTTATGATTAGTCTACGTTAACGTATTCTTTTGAAAGTTCAAGAACTTCTTCCATTGTTGCACATTCAGTAAGAGCACGGTTAGCGTATTCTTCCATTTTAGCTGTGTCAAGTTTCTTCATCAAGCTACGTGTACGAAGAACAGATGTCGCTGACATTGAGAACTCATCCAAGCCCATTCCAACAAGAAGTGGAACAGCAGTTTGGTCACCGGCCATTTCACCACACATACCAGCCCATTTACCTTCAGCATGAGCCGCTTTGATAACATTGTTAATCAAACGAAGGATTGATGGGTTATACGGTTGGTAAAGGTATGAAACTTGTTCGTTCATACGGTCAGCAGCCATTGTGTATTGGATAAGGTCGTTTGTACCGATTGAGAAGAAATCAACTTCCTTAGCAAATTGGTCAGCAAGCATAGCTGCAGCTGGGATTTCAATCATGATACCTACTTCGATATCGTCTGCAACGGCAACACCTTCAGCAACCAATTTAGCTTTTTCTTCTTCAAGAATACCTTTAGCAGTACGGAACTCAGTCAACAAAGCAACCATTGGGAACATGATACGCAATTTACCGTGAACAGATGCACGAAGCAATGCACGCAATTGTGTACGGAACATTTGATTACCAGTTTCAGAGATAGAAATACGCAAAGCACGGTAACCCAAGAATGGGTTCATTTCTTTAGGAAGATCGAAGTAAGGGAGTTCTTTATCCCCACCGATATCCATTGTACGAACGACAACAGGTTTACCGTTCATACCTTCAAGAACTGCTTTGTAAGCTTCATATTGGTCATCTTCAGTTGGGAAGTCTTGAGAATCCATATACAAGAATTCTGTACGATAGAGACCAACAGCTTCTGCACCGTTATCATTTACACCTTCAACGTCTTTAGGTGTACCGATGTTAGCAGCCAATTCGAAATGTTTTCCATCAGCAGTAACTGTTTGAGCATCTTTAAGGAGAGCCCATTCAGCTTTTTGTTTAGCGTAAGCTTCACCAGCTGCTTTGAACTCAGCAATTTGCTCTTCAGTTGGGTTGATAACAACTTCACCAGTAATACCTGAAACAGCCAAAACATCACCATCTTTGACAAGTTCTGTGATGTTATTTGTTCCAAGAACGGCTGCGATTTCAAGTGTACGCGCCATGATAGCTGAGTGACTTGTACGTCCACCAATGTTAGTAACAAAGGCTTTTACGTACTTTTTGTTCAACTGAGCTGTATCAGATGGTGTCAAGTCATGAGCAACAACGATTGATTCTTCGTTGATTGTTGCTGGGTTAGGCAATTTCTTACCAAGCAAGTTAGCAAGCACACGTTTTGTAACGTCACGAATATCCGCTGCACGTTCTTGCATGTATGGGTTGTCTTCCATACCTTCAAAAATAGCGATAAACATGTCTGTTACTTCTGTCAAAGCAGCTTCAGCATTAACTTGTTTAGCACGGATAGTTTCTTTAATTTGACCAGTCATTTCTGGGTCAGCAAGAACCATCAAGTGAGCGTCAAAAACGGCTGCCGCTTCTTCACCAAGGCTTTCAACTGCTTTTTCACGGATAACAGAAAGCTCGTCTTGTGACGCCGCTAGAGCAGCATCTAGACGAGCCTCTTCTGCACTTGTATCTTCAACTGTTACAGTTTCAAATGACAAGTCCGGTTGAACAAGCAGATATGCCTTAGCAACTGCAACACCATCAGATGCTGCGATTCCTTTTAGCATTTCTGTCATATTCTTATGCCAATCCTTCTTTTGTCATTGTTTCTGCGATTGCTGCGATTGCATCATCAGCATCAGCACCTTCTGCAGAGATAGTTACGTCAGCACCTTGACCAACACCAAGGCTCATAACACCCATGATTGATTTAAGGTTAACTGCTTTACCTTTGTAGTCAAGAGTGATATCTGAAGCAAATTTGCTAGCTGTTTGAACAAGCAAAGTAGCTGGACGTGCGTGGATACCTGTTTCTGCAACAATGTGGAAATCTTTAGAAGCCATAATGGATTCTCCTTCTTAGTTTGGAATATTTGAGTTATCAATGATAACCCTTACAATTTAGAATTATAACATAGCTAATTGAGATTATCAAGGTTAAAACGTACTTTCTACAAGTTTTTCAAAAGCCTGTCTCTCATTTTACTGCTCATTTTCATTTTTTAAATCATAAGCAAATACTAGTCTCTAGTTATTTACAACATTTTCAGAAAATTTCTTTCACGGTGTTTTCAATCGTTAATTTTCATTTTCGAGCAAAAACAATCACATAATTGAAAGAATTTGATTGCTAAAGGCACTCGTTGAATAAGCTTGCTTCCCAAATGCCAAGTCAGCTGTA
Source organism: Streptococcus sp. CCH5-D3 (assembly GCF_001556435.1). Lineage (NCBI taxonomy): Bacteria > Bacillati > Bacillota > Bacilli > Lactobacillales > Streptococcaceae > Streptococcus > Streptococcus sp. CCH5-D3. The sequence goes on along the minus strand of NZ_LSIW01000037.1, from coordinate 63,387 downwards.
AAGATATCAGCTTTAAATGTCTTTTCAATAGCACTTGTAATCAGTTGAGCTGCCTCAGTCCAACCAATATAATCTAGAAGCATGCAGCCAGATAATAGAACTGAGCAAGGATTAGCCTTATCTTGATCCGCGATATCCGGAGCTGTTCCATGTGTTGCTTCAAAAATAGCATGGCCTGTTTGATAGTTAATGTTGGCTCCAGGGGAGATGCCGATACCACCAACTTGTGCAGCTAAGGCGTCACTGGCATAATCACCATTCAAGTTGGTTAAGGCAACAACATCAAATTTTTCTGGATTTAAAAGAATCTGTTGTAAAAAGTTATCCGCGATTATATCATTAATCTCTAAACGACCAGCCAGCAATTCTTCTTTATATTCTTCCTGAGCCAATTCATAACCCCATTTACGGAAGCCACCTTCTGTAAATTTTTGAATATTCCCCTTATGAACTAAGGTCACTTTTTTTAGATTGTTCTTGAGAGCATAGTCGATAGCCGAGCGAATGAGACGTTTACTTCCTTCTATTGAAATTGGCTTGATTCCGATACTACTTGATTCTGGGAAGCGAATTTTACTAACATTCATTTCTGTCTGGAGAAACTCAATCACGCGCTTAACATCTGTTGTTCCTGCTTCCCATTCAATTCCCGCATAAATATCTTCAGTATTTTCACGAAAAATAGTAATATTCGTTTTTTCTGGTTCCTTAAGAGGACTTGCTACTCCTTCAAAGTAACGAACCGGTCTAACACAAGCGTAGAGATCAAGTTCTTGACGTAAAGCTACATTTAAAGAACGAATCCCTCCACCTACTGGCGTCTCAAGCGGACCCTTAATAGCAACTAAACTTTCTCGAATAGTCTCCAATGTTTTTTTCGGCAACCATTCTCCTGTTTTATCATAAGCCTTCTTACCAGCTAGGAGCTCTTGCCACTCAATATGACGCTTTCCTTCATAGGCTACTTCTACTGCTTTATCAAAGATTGCTTGGGCATTCTTCCAGATATCATGTCCAACACCATCCCCTTCAATAAAAGGGATAATTGGACTATCAGAAACTTGAAGCTGTCCATTTGTCATTACGATTTTTTCTGCCATATAGCTTTCCTCCCTAGCGTTTTTCTAAAGGAATATAGGTCATATTTTCTTGTCCAATATACTGTGAGCGAGGACGAATCAATTTGTTATTTTTTTGCTGCTCTTGAATATGAGCAATCCAGCCGGCAACACGACTCATTGCAAAGATAAGTGTGAAGATATCGCTGTCAATTCCTAGAGTATGGTATACGGTGGCTGAATAGAAGTCTACATTGGGAATTAATCCCTTCTTATCTTTCATGAACTCTTCAATTTCTTGAGACATATTAAAGAATTCTTCATTCTCGGTACCCTCTGTCAACTTTTTAGCCATATCTCTTAAGAAAATTTCACGAGGATCCTGTTTCTTGTATACACGGTGCCCAAATCCCATGATTTTCTCTTTAGAGTCAAGTTTTTCCTGCAAGTAAGCATAAACATCACCTGATTCGCGGATTTCTTTAAGCATATCAAAGACGCGTTCATTAGCCCCACCATGCAGGGGGCCTTTTAGAGCACCAATAGCTGTTGTAACACAAGAATAAATATCTGTCAGAGTCGAAGCACAAACACGCGCTGCAAAAGTTGAAGCATTCAACTCATGATCAGCATGTAGAATTAAGGCCTTATTCATAGCCTCAACTTCAATTTCAGAAGGTTCAACACCATTCAGCATGTAAAGAAAATTAGCAGCAAAACCTAAATCTTCTCTTGGTTTGAGGGGCATTTTACCAGTGCGTAAGCGTGCAAAAGTCGTAATAATTGTTGGCAATTTAGCCATCAATTCAATACTTTGCTGATAAACGGCTTCCATGGATCTCTCCTCAGCATCCACATTGTATACCCCAAGAAGTGAAACTGTTGAACGTAAAACACTCATTGGGTGCAAATGTGGACGGGATTGGATAAGAATGCATTGTTCTACAGCATCTGAAATGTCATAGTTCTTACGCAACTCAGCTTCAAAATACTTGAGTTCCATTTGCGTAGGAAGATGACCATTCCATAAGAGATAAATCACTTCCTCAAAAGACGCTTTATTTTCCATAAACTCGGAAATATCATATCCTGCATAGGATAAATGGTCATCAATAATAGATGAAATCCTAGTATTACAGGCAATCATATCCTTAAGTCCATTAATTTCAACTGTTGTCATATTAGGCTCCCTTCAATTTTTTTCTTACAACCATTGGTAAGATACCACCATTTTTATAGTAGCGAATATCAGCATCTGCATCGAAGCGTACCAAGGCTTTAAAGGTTTTGGTTTGTTCAGGTGTTGAAGCTGTAACAGTGATAACATCATGGACACCTGGATTTTCTGAAAGATCAAAGCTAAAGGTCTCATGTCCTGTCAATCCAAGACTTTCAGCATTTTCCCCTTCCATAAATTGTACTGGTAAAATTCCCATCATAACTAGATTTGAACGGTGAATACGCTCAAAACTCTCAGCAAGCACTACTTTTACCCCAAGGAGATTTGCACCTTTAGCAGCCCAGTCACGACTAGAGCCCATACCATAATCCTTACCAGCAATTACAAGCGTATCTTGATTAGCTTCTTTATATTTCATAGCAGCATCATATATAGGTAGAATATCACCATCATATTTAGTATATCCACCAATTTTTCCATCTGCTAACTCATTCTTTATACGAATATTAGCAAAAGTTCCTCGCATCATGACTTCGTGATTTCCACGACGGCTACCATAAGAATTAAATTCTTGATAATCAACACCATTCTCAGTCAAATAACGAGCTGCTGGACTATTTCTGGCAATATTACCCGCTGGAGAAATATGGTCTGTTGTAACCGTATCTCCAAATTTAGCCAAAACCTTCAAATCATTCAATGGTTTAATACTCAAATCATCTCCTAAAGCATCAAAGTAAGGTGGGTTTTGAATATAGGTAGAGTTTTGATTCCATTTATAATTTTGACTTTGTTCAGTAGGAATGGCATTCCACTTCTCGCTATCAGAAAAGACACTGGCATATTCATCTTGGAAGAGTTGACGGGTGACGTATTTATCAACATAAGTCTCAATGTCATCACGAGATGGCATAATCTCCTCTAAATAAACAGCTTGACCATTGTCGTCAAAGCCTAGAGGCTCAGTTGTCAAATCAATATTTGTGTTACCAGCCAAGGCATAAGCAACAACCAATGGTGGACTAGCCAAGAAATTCGCTTTAACAAGTGGATTAATACGCCCTTCAAAATTACGATTTCCTGACAACACAGCACTCGCTAGGAGATCATTGTCTACAATAGCCTTAGCCACTTCAGGACGTAAATCTCCTGAGTTACCAATACAAGTTGTGCAACCATAACCTACCAAGTTAAAGCCAAGCTTATCTAGATAGGTTTGCAAGCCTGAAGCTTTGAGATAACCAGTAACAACCTTAGAACCCGGTGCCAAAGATGTCTTCACCGTTGGAGATACTTTTAATCCTTTCTCAACCGCTTTTTTGGCTAAAAGACCGGCTGCCATAAGAACGTACGGATTAGAGGTATTGGTACATGATGTGATTGCTGCAATGGCAACATGACCCGTTTGAATTGTTTCTGAATGATCCTCAAAATCAACTTTTGCAGTTTTTGCTAACTCTTCATTATTCAAACCGAAACCACGGACACCTGCTTCACGTACCACTGCATCTTGAAATTCTTGCTTAGCATCAGATAATAGAATCAAATCTTGTGGACGTTTAGGACCTGAGATAGAAGGTTTAATAGATGACAAATCGACTTCAACAATCTTAGTATACTTGGCTTCTTTACTTGGATCATAGAAAAGATGATTGGCTTTTGTATAGGCTTCAGTGACTTGGATATGTTCCTCATCACGATTAGTTAAACGCATGTAGTTAAGAGTCTCGTCATCAATAGGAAAATAACCACAAGTCGCACCATATTCCGGTGCCATATTAGCGACAGTAGCACGGTCAGCTAGAGATAAACTCTTCAAGCCAGGTCCAAAATACTCAACAAATTTACCAACCACATTTTCAGAACGAAGCACCTGAGTAATCTTGAGAGCCAAATCTGTTGCTGTGGCAGTTTTAGGCAGCTCTCCTGTCAGATGTACACCAATAACCTCTGGAATTGGGAAATAAGACGCTTCACCTAGCATAGCTGCTTCAGCTTCAATTCCACCAACACCCCAACCAAGAACGCCAATACCATTAATCATAGTCGTGTGACTATCTGTACCAAACATAGAGTCAGGATATAGGAGCCCATCATTTTCAATAATGACATCACTCAAAAATTCAATATTAACCTGATGAATAATACCTGTTGCTGGTGGAACAGCACGGTAATTTTCAAAAGACTGTTCGGCCCACTTAAGAAACTCATAGCGCTCGTTATTACGTTTAAACTCTAGATTGATATTATCTTCAAGAGCAGTATCACATCCATATGAATCAACTTGGACAGAGTGATCGATGACCAAATCTACTGGAATCTCGGGATTAATAAATTCGGCTTTACCACCATTAGCCACTATAGCATCACGCATGGAAGCTAAATCAACAACAACAGGAACCCCTGTAAAATCCTGTAAGATAACACGACTTGGTTTAAAAGGTACTTCAGAAACTGTTGGAAAATTCGGAAATTTTATTAGATTAGAAATGTGAGATTCCTTAACATCGACACCATCTTTTTTTCGAAGGAGACTTTCAAGTAGTATTCGAATGCTATAAGGTAGTTCTCCGACCTTAACATCATGAGATTTTGCTGCTTTTTCGAGATCATAGAAAGAGAATGTTTTACCATTTACAGTTAGATTTGAACAGTATTCTTGCATACTTGAACCTCCATTAGTTAAAAATTTTCTTTATTCTACACTGTTATTTTTGAAAAAACAAATAGAATCGGCATTTTGATGTTACATTATATAACATTTATGGTGAGATGTTTCTTTTTTAGCCATTTTCATAAACAAATTCTATTTAATTTAGAGAACTTAAAAAAGCCTTTGAAACACAAGATATAGGGTTGTGTTTCAATACTAAACACAAAATATTGTATTTCCTTAAGATATTTAGCTTGATTTTTCCCAATATTTTGGGTATTCTATTAGAGTTAAAAAAGTGGCTCTCTTGGCCACTTAAAATCTTTTTACAAAGGAGTATTTGCAATGGCAAAGATTACATTGTTTTCTAAAAACAACTGCATGCAGTGTAAAATGACTAAAAAATTCTTGGAAAAGGAAGGTGCTGATTTCGAAGAAATCAACATTGATGAACAACCAGAGAAAATCGATTACGTAAAAAGTCTTGGTTTCACTGCTGCTCCAGTTATTGAAGCAGGCGATATCGTCTTTTCAGGTTTTCAACCGACTAAACTTAAAGAAATCCTTTAATTATCAAGTTTTTAAATAGAAAGGAACTTGTCTGCTTAGTATAATGTTTTAACCTTAATATACTATTAAACTAAGTAAGCCTGGTATCTGTATTATGTCTTTAAAAAATCTTGGCGATGTCTCATACTTCCGCCTCAACAACGAAATTAACCGTCCTGTTAACGGTCAAATTCCTTTGCATAAGGACAAAGAAGCACTTCGTGCCTTCTTCCTTGAAAACGTTAAGCCAAATTCAATGGCATTCAACAGCATCACAGATAAAATTAATTATTTGATTGAGAACGATTATATCGAGTCTGAATTCATCGGTAAATACGAACCTGCTTTCATCGAAAAGTTGTCTGCAGAAATTCATTCTCAAAAATTCCGCTTCCAATCTTTCATGGCAGCCTACAAGTTCTACCAACAATATGCCCTCAAAACAAACGATGGCGAGTCTTACCTCGAAAGTATTGAAGATCGCGTTCTTTTCAACGCCCTTTACTTTGCTGATGGTGATGAAAACCTAGCTAGCGACCTAGCTAACGAAATGATTCACCAACGTTACCAGCCTGCTACTCCTTCATTTCTAAATGCTGGACGTAGCCGTCGTGGTGAACTCGTGTCATGTTTCCTTATTCAAGTAACGGATGACATGAATTCTATCGGACGTTCTATCAACTCGGCCCTCCAGTTATCACGTATTGGTGGTGGGGTAGGTATTAGCCTATCTAACCTACGTGAAGCTGGTGCTCCTATCAAAGGTTATGCTGGGGCAGCCTCTGGTGTCGTACCTGTTATGAAGCTTTTCGAAGATAGCTTCTCTTACTCAAACCAACTTGGCCAACGTCAAGGTGCTGGTGTTGTTTACCTGGATGTTTTCCACCCAGATATCCTTGCCTTCCTTTCTACTAAGAAAGAGAATGCTGATGAAAAGGTGCGTGTTAAGACACTGTCACTTGGTGTTACAGTTCCAGATAAATTCTACGAGTTGGCACGTAATAATGAAGATATGTACCTCTTCAGCCCATACTCAGTCGAAAAAGAGTATGGTAAACCATATAACTACATTGATATTACAGCTATGTATGATGAGTTGGTTGCCAATCCCAATATTACAAAAACCAAGATTAATGCACGTGAGCTAGAAACTGAAATTTCTAAACTCCAACAAGAATCAGGTTATCCATATATTGTCAATGTTGATACAGCCAATCGACACAACCCAATTGATGGTAAGATTGTCATGTCCAACCTCTGTTCTGAAATTCTCCAAGTTCAAACACCAAGTGAACTTAACGATGCACAAGAGTTTGTCAAACTCGGTACAGATATTTCATGTAACCTTGGATCAACTAATATCCTTAACATGATGACATCTCCTGACTTCGGACGTTCGATTAAGGCTATGACACGTGCACTTACCTTTGTTACAGATAGTTCAAGTATTGATGCTGTACCATCCATCAAAAATGGTAACCAACAAGCTCATACCTTTGGTTTAGGAGCTATGGGGCTTCACTCTTACCTTGCTAAACACCATATCGAGTATGGTAGCCCCGAATCTGTTGAATTCACTAATATCTACTTCATGCTTATGAACTACTGGACTTTGGTTGAATCTAACAATATTGCCCGCGAACGTCAAGAAACCTTTGTCGGTTTTGAAAAATCAAAATATGCTGATGGTTCTTACTTTGATAAATACGTTACAGGCCAATACGTTCCTAAATCAGACCGTATCAAAGAACTTTTCGATGGTCACTTCATCCCACAAGCCAAAGATTGGGAAGAACTACGTGAACTCGTTAAGAAAGATGGACTCTACCATCAAAACCGTTTGGCTGTTGCACCAAATGGCTCAATCTCTTATATTAATGACTGTTCTGCTTCTATCCATCCAATCACACAACGTATTGAAGAACGTCAAGAAAAGAAAATTGGAAAAATTTACTATCCGGCCAACGGTCTTTCAACAGACACAATTCCTTTCTACACTTCAGCCTACGACATGGATATGCGTAAAGTTATCGACGTCTATGCCGCTGCGACTGAACACGTTGATCAAGGTTTGTCATTAACCCTATTCTTACGTAGTGAGTTACCAAAAGAAATTTACGAATGGAAAACAGAAAATAAACAAACAACTCGTGACCTTTCTATCCTTCGTAACTACGCCTTTAACAAAGGAATTAAATCAATCTACTACATCCGTACTTATACAGATGATGGGGAAGAGGTTGGTTCTAACCAATGTGAAAGCTGTGTCATTTAAGATAGTGATTTAACGATAGCAACTTCACTACTCTTATTTACAAAATGCATTAAAAGGTCGGTTCGCCGACTTTTTTAATAGATCAACTCAAAAAACTATATCATGATTTTGAATTATGATAAAATAGTAACGATATCAATAAAGAAAGAGGTTTCTAATGGAAACTTACTACAAAGCCATTAACTGGAATGAAATCGAAGATGCGATTGATAAATCTACCTGGGAAAAATTGACCGAGCAATTTTGGCTAGATACACGTATCCCACTTTCAAATGACCTTGATGACTGGCGTAAACTTTCCGCTGAAGAAAAAGATTTGGTTGGAAAAGTTTTCGGTGGTTTAACATTGCTAGATACCATGCAATCTCAAACGGGTGTTGAAGCCATTCGTGCAGACGTCCGTACACCTCATGAAGAAGCTGTATTGAACAACATTCAGTTCATGGAGTCTGTTCACGCCAAATCTTACTCTTCAATCTTCTCAACTTTGAATACTAAATCTGAAATTGAAGAAATTTTCGAGTGGACTAACAGTAACGAATACCTCCAAACCAAGGCGAAAATCATTAACGATATCTATGAAAATGGAACGCCTCTTCAGAAAAAGGTTGCTTCAACATATCTTGAAACTTTCCTTTTCTATTCAGGGTTCTTCACTCCACTCTATTATCTTGGTAATAACAAGCTAGCTAACGTCGCTGAAATTATCAAGCTCATTATCCGTGACGAATCTGTTCACGGAACCTATATTGGCTATAAATTCCAACTTGGATTTAACGAATTGCCTGAAGAAGAGCAAGAAAGTTTCCGTGAATGGATGTATGATCTCCTCTATCAATTGTATGAAAATGAAGAACTCTACACTAAATCTCTTTATGACGGTGTTGGATGGACTGAGGAAGTTATGACTTTCCTTCGTTACAACGCCAACAAGGCTCTTATGAACCTGGGACAAGATCCACTCTTCCCAGATAGTGCGAACGATGTTAACCCAATCGTTATGAATGGTATTTCTACAGGAACATCTAACCACGACTTCTTCTCTCAAGTTGGTAATGGTTACCTTCTAGGAACTGTCGAAGCCATGCAAGACGATGATTATAACTACGGACTATAAGAAAAAACTAGCTGAGCTAGTTTTTTTATTGTGTTCTATACTATATTCGAAAAACAAATAGAAAAAGAGTTCAAATTGAACTCTTTTTGTTTTATTTTGCTTTTACTTCAAAACCTTCTGCTACACCTTCAGCAAAGTTTTCTTCAACAATGCTAGCACAGTGATCACAGATAGTCGCGTTGTAGCTACGTTCTTTAGTAGTTGGATCGATACGACGACAACGGTCACAGACATCACCTGTAGCACGTTCTACTGTGAATGCCACGCCTTCAAAGCTTACAGCAGATTCAGGTGCTTCTCCTTCAGCAATAGTCAATGCTGAAACAATCAAAAGTTGAGCAAGGTTAGTGTTCAAACCTTCAATAAGTTCTTTGACTTCATCATCAGGATAGATAGTCAAATGAGCTTCAAGCGATTTACCAATAACTTTTTCATTACGAGCTTCTTCCAAAGCTTTTTGAGCTTGGCCACGGAAATCCATGAAGGCATTCCATCTTTCAAGAAGTGCATCTTGACCCACAAAATCTTCTGCTTCTGGCAACTCTGACAATTGAACATAGTCTTCTGTTTCAAATTCAAGATATGACCAAATTTCTTCTGCAGTGTGAGGGAGGATTGGTGTCAATAGTTTTGTAATCTTGACAAGAATATCGTAGAAGACTGTTTGCATTTGACGACGTTCAAGTGATTCCGCACTCTCAATATAAACCACATCTTTGGCAAAATCAAGATAGAATGCAGACAACTCAACGTTAATAAAGTTAACCAAGGCTTTGTAGATAGTCAAGAACTCAAAGTTTGCATAGGCATCACGAATAGTCTTAACCAATTGGTTAAATCGAATAGTCATGTACTGATCTACAGAACGCAAGTCTTCAAAGGCTACTGCATCAGTTGTTGGATTGAAGTCAGAAGTATTGGCAATCAAGAAACGGAGTGTGTTACGAATCTTACGATAAGATTCTGATACTTGACTAAGGATATCCATTGAGATACGAACGTCATTAGTTGTATCAACACTTGTTACCCAAAGACGAAGAATTTCAGCACCAAATTGTTTCTCAACATCACTAGGAGCAATTGTGTTACCAAGCGATTTAGACATCTTCTCACCCTTACCATCAAGCGCAAAACCTTGAGACAAGAGTTGTTTATATGGTGCAACACCATTATTGGCAACAGATGTGATGAGTGATGAATTGAACCAACCACGGTATTGGTCTGAACCTTCGAGATAGAGGTCAGCTGGATAAGTTAACTCAGGACGGTTAACAACAACACCGTTCCATGATGAGCCTGAGTCAAACCATACGTCCATAATGTCAGTTTCTTTAGTAAACTCGCCGTTTGGTGAGCCAGGATGTGTAAAACCTTCTGGAAGAAGATCTTTGGCATCACGTTCCCACCAAATAACTGAACCGTGTTCTTCGAAAAGTTTAGCCACATGTTCGATAGTTTCTTCAGTCATGATTGGTGTTTTATCTTCAGCATAGAAGATTGGGAGTGGCACACCCCAAGCACGCTGACGAGAGATTACCCAGTCACCACGGTCACGAATCATGTTGTAGAGACGAACTTTACCCCACTCAGAATGGAATTTAACTTTTTCAATCTCATCCAGAATCTCTTGACGGAATTTAGAAACAGATGCAAACCATTGTGGTACTGCACGCCAGATGATTGGTTTCTTCGTACGCCAGTCGAATGGGTATGAGTGTGAGATTTCTTCTTTGGCAAGGAGTAAATCGCCGAGTTTTTCCATAACAATTGGAGCCACTTTATCGTAGAACTGACCTTCAAAATCAGGTCCAGCATTCTCCATCATGATACCACGCTCATTAACGGTTACGGCAACCTCAAGACCATTAGCAACACCTACATTATAGTCATCCTCACCAAAACCGGGAGCCGTATGGACGATACCTGTACCAGAGTCTGTTGTAACATGATCACCAAGAATTACAAGTTCATCCACTTCAGTGTCCCAAGGGTGTTCTGTAACGATTTGATTTAATTCTTCACCACGGTATGATTGAAGTACTTCCACATCTGTCCAACCGAATTTCTCAGAAAGACTATTAAGTAATTCAGAAGCAACAACAAATTTGCGGTCTTCTCCGGCAGGTTTTACGAGAACGTATTCGATATCAGCACCAACAGTCAAACCACGTGAAGCTGTTACTGTAAATGGTGTTGTTGTCCAAACTACGATATATGTATCTGTGTCTAGTACTCCTTTACCATCCTTAACCTTATTGGCATAGTAAAGTGAAGTTGAAACCAAATCATGGTACTCGATTTCGGCTTCAGCAAGCGCTGATTCTGATGACCATGACCAATAAACTGGTTTTGCACCTTGATAGATGTAACCTTTTTTAGCCATCTCACCAAAGACACGAATCTGAGCTGCTTCATAATCTGGTGTCAAAGTAACATATGGGTTATCCCAATCAGCCGAAACACCAAGACGTTTGAAATCTTCACGTTGTTTGTCAACTTGTGAAAGTGCATAATCGCGACACATCTTAAGATAGTCAGCACGATCAAGTTCTTTACGTTTCACACCTTGTTTTGCCAACACTTGTTCAATTGGAAGACCATGCGTATCCCAACCAGGAACGTAAGGAGCATAGAAACCAGACATTGATTTTGAACGCACAATGATATCCTTAGAAATTTTATTCATCGCATGACCAACGTGAATATTACCATTGGCATAAGGAGGACCATCATGAAGAGTGAAGTGAGGTTTACCTTGGTTCAACTCTTGACGACGTTGATACATCTTGGCTTCTTCCCACTCTTTTTGCCAGATTGGTTCTTTGTTAGGAAGTCCAGCTCGCATTGGAAAGGCTGTCTTACCTAGATTTAAAGTTTCTTTGAGTTTCATTATATCTCCTCTTTAATTTAATTTACTAAATAAAAAGAGCCTTCATCAAAAAGGACGAAAGCTCGTGGTACCACCTTAATTCAGAGCAAAAAGAATTTGCTCCCTCATATGTCCGTAAGGAGGACCATCCTTCTAACTTACTTATTTCAGTTAGAATGCTTGAAAATGATAACTATCCAAATAGGGAATGTAGGACTCACACCATCTCCCACTCGCTGTTAATATACTTGGTAAGTTGTATTTTTCTTATTCGCTAATATTCAATTTAAACGTTTGTGTTTCGTTTAGATTAATTTCACCTGTTGTCTCAGGTTGCAAATCAAAATCTTCATCTACTGGTGCTGAAGTTGGGAAATCTGCCACTTCGCTCTCGAAAGTGTCTGGAATACCAAACTCAACTGGAGTTGAAACAACTTCGTTTGCTTCATCAACTTCTGGACTAGAGAAATCTTCAACTTGCTTATTACTTTCAGCAACGCGACGTTGAAGTTCAGCCATTTCATCAGGAGTGAATTGACGAGTTGCATCAAATGAAGCTGCATCATTTGAATCAGGTACATGCTCATCCAAAACTTTTTCAACAACTTCTTTAAAGGCAGCATCTGAATTTTGAAGATAAATAGCTGTTGGTTGCAACAATTCACCCCATTCTGGAGCACTTGCTAAGCTAAGCTGACCTTCAACTGCAGCCAATAGGCGTTGGTGGAAGACACGACTTTGACGTTTAAGTTCTTCTGTTTCGATGGCAACACGTTTGGCTTCATCTGTTGCATCACGAAGAATTTCAGATGCCTTAGATTTAGCTTCTTCAACCAAATGAGTAGCATTGAAGTTAGCCTTATTAATTAAGTTAGCTGATTCGTCAGCCGCTGAAGCTTTAACTTTTTCTGCTGTTTCTTGAGCCAAAATAACTGATTGACTCAATGATTCTTTCATTTCATCAAAATAAGCCAATTTTTCTTCAAGCTCTTTTACACGAGCAGCAAGTTCACGATTGTCACGAACTAAATCTTCATAATCGTCTACAATAATATCAAGAAATTCATCAACTTCTTGCTCATTATATCCACGAAATTTAGTTGTAAACTGTTTATCTTTAATATCAAGTGCTGTAATAGCCATTACAGGCCTCCTTTATTTTTCATTACCATATTTAATGGTTTAAATTAAATAACTACTTTTTTCTCCGTCTTAACAGACTTTCAATAACGATTTTAGCTTTCCCGGACTTTGAAAATCCGTCTTGTTGAGCTAGTCGAAATCGACCATAACCTCTAATCGAAATCATATCACCAATAATAACTGCCTGATCAGCCTTCTCAACTTGTCTATAATTTAATTTTACTTTTCCTGAAGCAATAAGTTTTAAGGCGTTAGAACGAGATAAGTTTAATACCGTCGACAACACATTATCAAGACGCATACTGGAAAGTAAGACAAAAGTTTTTGAGTACTTTTCTTGATTTGAAATCCAATCGTCTTTACTTACTTCTTTTAGAGTAACCGAAACATTACCAATCTTAGTAATAGTCATTATCGCATAACTTGCTAAATGAGAAGCAATGTAAAATTGAACGCGTCCTTCTTCATCAAGAATAATATCTCCAAATACTTGACGATCAAGACCAAGCTGATTAAGCAGCGCTCCCAAAACTTTTGGGTGTGTCAATTTATTGAACTGTCTCGCATATAAGATTTCTAATCGTTTAATTTCAAAGTCATCTTCTTCAAGCTCGTAATATTCGGGAGCAAGTATCACTCTTCCATACTCTTCAGATTCAAGAGTTGAACTCACAAAAAATTTTAAATTGTAATAATGAGCCAACTCTTCAACAATCTGAATTTCACGAGGATTCAAGAAATCAGTTAAGTAAGGACTGTACCTCTCATCAACTAAATGACAAAATCCCCTAACCTTCTCTAGAAAAGGCCGTTCATCTAACGAGTAATGCTGTTCAATTTTTTTAATATCTGACATCAGAGTAGAATAAATCTAAGAATTCTAAGTGAAAAGTTTAGTAGAAGTACAATTACGATTATTGAAAAATCAATACCAGCAAAAGCTAAATTCAGGCGACGAAATGGTGCGAGAATCGGTTGAACAATTTGTCTAATGATTCTTCCAAGGCTAGTATCATAAGCTCCTGGAAACCAGGATAACAAAGCATAGACTACAAGAAGAATCTCTATCACGTTAACAACACGTGCCCAAATAACATAAAGTAATACAGACATCACTTAACGTCTCTTCATGTCGAAGTCGAAATTAGCTTCTTGGTTGCCGTGAGCCAAACCAATCTCTTCAATGTCAACTACGACATTAATTGGCGTAAGCAAATACATTGAAGAGCCAACTTTTTGCAAGTTGCCCGTAAGTACCTTGCTAGCACCATCAATAAAGTCAAGACAACGACGAGCTTGCGCTTCCAACATATATTGAAAATCGATTAGAACACATTCATTTTCAATCAATAGTTCTACAATTTCCTGAGCATCTTCATACTTTTTAGGATATTTAATTGCAATTGTTGTTTTAGTTGTATTCATTTGTTGTGGTCCCTGATTTGCTTGTGAACGACTCAGAGGTAAACTACGAAGGACTTGAGTTTCCTGTAAGTCTGAATTAACATGTTGGCGACGAGGAGGGACTGTTGCCTGAGAACGCTCAGGTTGACGTTGCTGACGAGGAGGTGGTGTCTGCACAGATCTCTGTGCTTTTACTGGACGTGCTTTTACTGGACGTTCTTTAGCCTCTTCTTTAGCAGCATCTTCATAATCTGTTACTTCGTCGGTATCAAAATATGAAACAATTTTATCAATTGCGTCTTTTAATGCCATAAGGTTATTCTCCGTTCTCTTTAAAGAATGCACTGCCTATTCTGACAAAGGTTGATCCATTCTGAATAGCCATGTCATAGTCTCGACTCATCCCCATGCTTAACTGATCACAAGGAACATTCTTTAGTTTTTTCTCTTGAATTGATTGTCTAAGCTCATTTGTCTCAGAAAAAATCTTATCAAGTTCTTGAGCATCTGCATCAATTGGAGCCATAGTCATTAGTCCAACTATACAAATGTTATCAAGATTTTCAATTTGTTTTAGAACAGTATCAAGTTCTTCAGCTGAAAAACCATGTTTTGATTCCTCCCCTGAAACGTTAACTTGTAGGAAGCAATTAATAGTATGGTCGGCACGCTTTTGAATTTCCTCTGCTAATTTAACAGAATCCAAAGCATGAAAATAATCAACTAAATTAATAACATCCTTTACTTTACGACGTTGCAAGGTACCAATAAGGTGCCAAGTCAAATCATAATTTTTTAAAGCTTGATACTTATCTAAGAATTTATCAACGCGATTTTCAGCAATGTGCTTAATTCCCGTTTGAACCAATTCCTCAGCGACATCACTTGAAACATATTTGGTTACGGCAATAATATTGACTTCATCACTAGAGCGATTAGCCTTTTCACATGCTTCTTTTACCGCTTGATAAACATTATTTTTATTCTCTTCTACAGTCATTATTAACGATTTTTAAAGAATGGTGGTGTCTCCAATTCATCATCATCTTCGACATCACTTGAGAATGTAGACATAGTCAATTGACTATCTAGTTGACCAGTTTCAGGACGAGAAATATTATCACGTCTCAAATCCCAATTACCAAAAGCTGACTGCTCCTGTTGAGGAGCTGCCGCTGCAGGACGAACTCCTGGTTGTGGCATTGAAGGTGTTTCATTATAGTCAAAATTTGGTTGACGTTCAAATGAAGGTTGAGAGACTGGACGTTGTTCTTCTTGAACAACTTGTTGAGTAGGAGCTGATGATTGTGAAGGAGCTGTAGTCACTTTACGTGGTTGAGCTTTGATACCAGATACTTTTTCAGCACGATCTTTGCGAACACCAGTTGCAACAACTGTTACACGGATTTCATCTTTCAATGTATCATCGATTGATGTACCAAGCCAAATGTTAACACCGTTACCAGCTGCTTGACCAACAATTTCAGAAGCTTCTTCTGCTTCTGTAAGCGTCATATCAAGACCACCAGTTACGTTAACGATAACATCTTCTGCACCATCAATAGTAGTTTCAAGAAGTGGTGAATAGATTGCTTTGCGTGCAGCTTCAACAATACGTTCTTCACCAGACCCAATACCGATACCCATAAGTGCATTACCTTTATTGGCCATAACTGTTTTCACATCGGCAAAGTCGAGGTTAATCAAACCTGGGTTAGTGATAAGGTCAGTAATACCTTGAACCCCTTGACGAAGAACATTATCTGCTTCACTAAGAGCTTCAAGAAGAGGTGTTTTCTTATCAACGATTTCAAGAAGGTTATTGTTAGAGATAATAAGAAGGGTATCAACTTGCTCACGCAACTCTTGAATCCCTTCGACAGCAAAGGCACCACGTTTGTTACCTTCAAATCCAAATGGACGTGTCACAACTGCAACTGTCAATGCACCCAAACTTTTCGCAATACGTGCAATAACTGGTGCTGCCCCTGTACCAGAGCCACCACCCATACCAGCAGTGATAAAGACCATATCAGCTCCTGTAAGTGCTTCTGTAAGTGTTTCTTCACTTTCTTCAGCTGCCTTACGACCAACTTCAGGTTGACCTCCGGCACCAAGACCACGAGTCAATTTAGGACCCAATTGGATTACTGTTTCTGCTTTAGAAGAACTGAGTGCTTGAATATCAGTATTAGCTGCAATAAATTCAACACCAGCAAGACCTTCTTCAATCATTCGGTTGATAGCGTTTCCGCCACCTCCACCGACACCGATAACTTTAATTACCGCACCTTGAACTGATGCGCTATCAAATGAAAAACTCATTTTATTTCCTCGCTTTTACTAGATTCAATTAATCAAACATACTGCCGAAAATTCCACGAACACGATCACCAAGTTTTTGTTTTTGTTCATGATTTTCTTCTTCAACTGGCAGAGGTACCTCAATAGTGTTCTCAACAGGAATAGGATTTGGTTGAGGAGCCACTCGAGGTGCTGGAACAGGAGTTCTATCAAAACTCAAGGAAGGAGCCTCATTGTCGATTGGTTTACGACGTAGATACTCTTCACCAGACACAGCCTGTTGCGCAATGATGTCAACTTCTGTAAGAAGACCAACATACTCAACAAGACTAATCACATTTGCAAACATTGGATTACGGATACCAACTTGGTTTGGCACGTAAAGTTTAACATTTGTTTCAAAAATCTCTTGAGCAACTTCAACCACACCTGGCATGATAGCTGTTCCACCTACAAGGACAATGCCACCAGGCAAATCAAGTAGACGTCCTCGAGTCAAGTCTTGTTTAACTCTATCAAGGATATGCTTCACACGAGCTGAGATGATCTCAGCAAGATATTTTTCTGTAATTTCAACAGGTGAATTCTCACCTACAACCTCTACTTGGACAGTTTCTGTTTCGCTTGCTTCTTCAATATCTGCATTACCAAAATTGAATTTAAGCGCTTCAGCAATCTGCATTGAAGTCTTCAAAACTTTTGAAATATCCTTAGTGATGTACTCGCCACCTTCAGAATAAATATTGGTAAATTGAAGTTCTTGAGCACGCATGCTTGCAACAGTTGTTTGACCGCCACCCATATCAATAACAGTAGCACCAAACTCACGTTCACCTTCATTCAGAACAGCACGTGTCATTGCAAGAGGAGAGATGATAATATTCTCTACTTGAATACCAGCACGTTCAACTGTCTTACGAAGGTTGTGAAGAATTGTTGTTGGTCCTGTATAAATGAGACCTCTCATTTCAAGACGAATCCCCATCATTCCACGAGGATCACGAATTCCTTGGAAGCCATCAACAATAAACTCTTCAGGAACTAGTGAGATAACCTCACGCTCAGGTGTAATGCTCTTTGTCAAGGCTGAGCGAACAACACTTTCAACATCTTCATCTTTGATTTCTTTTGATTCACTTGTTACAGGAATCATACCTTGTGTAGGCTCAATTTGAAGAAGATTAGCTGGAAGCCCAACGTTCACTTGCTCAATAACAATCCCAGCTTTTTCCTCTGCTTGTTCAATAGCTGTTTTGATTGTTTTCGCTGCAGCGTCAATGTCAACAATGATGCCATCTTTCACACCAGAACTCTTAACATTACTTACCCCGATGACATTCATTGATCCATCAATAAACTCAGCAACAAGAACCTTAATCGAGCTAGTTCCTATATCTAATCCTGTAAAAAAGCCATCTCTAGCCATTCACTCGACCTCTCAATCTTTCCATTCAATATCTTTGTAAACTGTATAAAAACAGAATTATTCGGATACTATTGTACCATAAAAAAACGTAAAATGTCAGCATTTTACGTTTTTTATTATTCAATATTAACCTTGAGCAGGGGAAGGACGAAGAGTTGTTTCTTGACCAACAGTTGGATTTTCTTGTCCTTGAATACCCGGATTTTCAGAATTAGACTCTTCCTCAGAATGATGTTCAGTTGATGTTGTAGTATCTTGATCTTCTTCAGAAGTTGTATTTTCATCCTTTTTATCAGTCTTATCTTTGTCTTTCTTTTTATCCCCATCAGTTTTTGATGATTCAACCTCAGGAGTCGTTGTATAAAGTCCAACTTCCATATCAACAATACTTCCATCTGAAAGTTGGCTCTTAATTTTCTCGTAGTAAGGGAGCTTAACCGTTAATTGAGAAAGAGGAACACGAATGGAATTGCCATCATACAGCTCAATTGTTAGTAAATCTGAAGTTGCTTTAGTTGGCGTAAGATTAATAATTTGAATATTATTCTTGATTTTTGAATCAAGTTTATTTAATTCTTTTACTAAATCTTCGATTTTCTTCTCGTCATCCATCTTTAAAGTGATGAATTTATCAGGTAGATTGCTAGTTGAAACCGTTCCTCCTGTCTTACCACTTTCAAGAATAGAAACATAACCATTTGTAGTTTGACGATAAGCAACAATTGGGTATTCTTTTACTGCAATATTAAATTGATTTGGAAAACTATAAGTTACTGTAGCCTTTTTAACCCAAACATTGGTTTTTTCAACAGTTGATGCAACCTTTCCTTGGTTGAAAAAGACATGAGTGATATAGTCTGTATCAAGAATTCCACTTGCAACTTTCACATCTTCTGGTAGAGCATTTTTTGTTCCTGATACAGTGAGAACCTTTTGTTTTGACCAAGGTGAAATAAAGAAAAGTGAAAATACGATTAGGATTGCAGCGATAAAAATAACTAGTCCCGCAAGATTTTGTTGTGCAATTGGAATATTACTACTCGTATTCCCTTTTTTTCGTTTCTTCTTTTTGGTCTTTTTTTTCTTTCTAACCTTCTTTTTCACTGGTGGTTGGCTCTCATTTGAAGTCGCTCCTTCTGAATGAACGACCTTTCCATTCGCAAATTCTTCAGAATCTTCGGTTTCTTTTTTTCTCAAAAATTCGAGGTTTCTCTTCTGCCACTCTGTGAGAACTTGTTTTTCTTGTGATTCTTGATCCTTTTTTGCCATGAAATTCCTTTATTTTTTTGAAATACTAGTCACTAATAGGTTATAAAAATCATCAGGAGAAGTAATTTCCTCAGATTTAGCCATAGCTTCTTTGTAAGTCTCTGCATGTTCAACAAGTTGTTCAAGCTCATGATTTAAGGTTTCCCAACTTAACTCTGCTTCCTGTAATTGACGTGCGTAACCTTTTCGTTCAAAATAGGCAGCATTTTCAAGTTGGTCTCCTCGGCTAGCTTCTTTCCCTAAAGGAATAATTAAATGAAGTTTTTTCATAGCTAACAATTCAAAAATCGTATTTGAACCACCACGAGTGACAACTAAATCTGCCGCATCCATAAGAGGTTGATACAAATCTGTCACATAATCAACTCTATAAAGATGACGTTCTAAGGTATTCAATGAAGAGTCCCCAGAAATATTAATGACATTATATTTTTCAGTCAGTTGTGGGGTATTACTAATAAAATCATTAAATACCTTTGCACCAGCTGATCCACCTATGAAAAGTACAGTTTTTAACTTGTCATCAAACTGTACTTTAATCTTATCCAGAGCATCAGACTGATTGGACGTTGCCATCCCTACCTTTGTAATAGCACCTACATGTTTTGTCTTCGCCAATCCTTTAGATTGTTCAAAAGTCGTAAACATAGTAGTCGCAAATTTGTAGGCAATTTTATTGGCCAAGCCCATAGAGAGGTCAGACTCATGCACATATACAGGAACCCCTAATAATTTAGAAGCAATTACCGGTGGCACTGAGACAAATCCACCTTTTGAAAAGAGTGCTTGAGGACGAATCTTGGCAATAATTGCAATTGACTGTAGAATCCCCCAACCAACTTTAAAGACATCTAACATATTTTTCCAAGAGAAATAACGACGTAGTTTACCTGTAGCAATACTATGGAATGTCACATCCAAGCCAGATTTATCAATTTGCTCGTGTTCAATTCCGTGCTTATCACCAATATAGTGCACTTCCCATCCATCTTTTAGAAATTTTGGAATTAAGATAAGATTTAAAGTCACATGTCCAACAGTTCCACCACCGGTAAAAACAATTTTTTTCGCTTTTGCCATAGCCTATCCCTTCAATTGTTCAACAGTTGTGATAAATTCGTCACCACGCACTTCGAAATTCTTGTACATATCCCAGCTTGCATTTGCAGGGCTCAACAAGACAACATCTCCTGCACTGGCTTGATCAAAAGCAATACGTGTCGCATCTGCCACATCTTTGGCATCAAGATAAGTTACTCCTGCTTTATCAGCAGCACGCTTGACACGAGGAGCTGATTCCCCTAAAATCACCATTTTCTTAAGACCGGTAATGTCAGGAATGAGTTCATCAAATTCATTACCACGGTCCAAACCACCAGCAATCAAAATGACTTTACTATTATCAAAACCAGAAAGTGCTTTTTGTGTCGCTAAAATATTAGTTGACTTACTATCATTATAGAATTTCACTTCATCGATAGTATCAACGAATTGGAGACGGTGCTTAACACCACCAAAACTTGCGAGGGTTTCCTTTATAGCTTGGTTTGAAATACCTGACAATTTTGCTACAGCTATAGTTGCCAAGGCATTTTCAACATTGTGACTACCAGGAACGCCAATTTCATCAGCTTGCATCACTAATTCACCTTTGAAGTAAAGAGCACCATTTTCAAGATAGGCACCATCTACTTTTTCCACTGTTGAGAATGGAACTACTTGTGCCTTAGTTTGTGTAGCTAATTCCTTAGCTAAATCTTGATTGAAGTTCAAAACAACAAAGTCATCCACAGTCATTTGATTTTGAATATTCCACTTGGCAGCCACATATGCTTCAAAACTACCATGATAGTCAATATGTGTCGGCATCAAGTTAGTAATCACAGCAATATGTGGATGAAAGCTGTCAATCCCCATCAATTGGAAAGAAGACAATTCCATAACTAAGGTATCTTGATTAGTTACTGACTGTGCAACTTCTGACGCAGGGAAACCAATATTCCCAGACAAGACACCTGATTTACCACCATGATTTAGGACATCAGCAATCATAGTTGTCGTTGTTGTCTTACCATTTGACCCTGTAATACCGATAATAGGTGCTTCAGATACTAGATAGGCCAATTCCACTTCAGTCCAAACAGGAATACCTTTTTCTAGAGCACGAGCTACCATTGGATTGTCATAACGAATTCCAGGATTTTTCACCATTAATTCAAAATTTTCATCCAAAAGTTCAAGAGGATGTCCGCCGCAAACAACCTTAATGCCTTCTTCAAGAAGGGCTTGAGCCGATGGATTTTCCTCAAATGGTTTACCATCATTTACTGTGACAATAGCACCCAACTTAGCCAATAGGCGGGCAGCTGCTTCACCAGATTTAGCCAAGCCAAGGACCAAAACTTTTTTATTTTCAAATTGTGTTACTGATTTCATAATTCGTCCATTCTCTCAAATTGTATCATAATCATTTTACCCTTTATCCCAAGCTATTTCAAGGAGTTACCTCTTCTTGGTAAAAGAAAAAGCCAATCTATCAGACTGACTTTTAATCTCATGCTACTTATTTATCTTCATGTTCAGCTTTTTCATGATTAAGCTCCGACATGGCGAAAAAATCTTTCAAGGTGAAATAGCTCAATACAAGCATTCCAACTGTAACAAAGAACTCACCAGGTAAACTGAAGAATTTAATGATTGATAGCACTGCTAAAAGTAGGAGCAATGCTAAGGTAGCCATGACAAAGAGAAGATTCATGGTGTTTTTTACCGACTTTGGTGCAATAAAGAAATAGAATGATGCAATCAATACAGCAACAATCAGATAAAACATCTCTTCTCCTCTCTATATATTATTCAGCTTCTGCTGCTTTTTTCTTACGTTTATTGGCTTTATCACGCTCTGCTTTATTCAAAATTTGTTTACGCAAGCGGATAGATTCAGGCGTTACTTCCATGTATTCATCATCATCCAAGAATTCAAGTGATTCTTCAAGAGTCAAGATACGTGGAGTTTTGATAACAGCCGTTTGGTCCTTAGTTGCTGAACGCACGTTTGTCATTTGTTTTGCTGTAGTGATATTGACACCAAGGTCATTTTCACGAGCATTTTCACCAACAATCATACCTTCATAAACTTCAGTACCTGGGTTAACAAAGATTGTACCACGTTCTTCAATACGCATAATTGAGTAAGTTGTCGCTTTACCTGTATCGATAGAAACGAGAGCACCACGGTGACGTCCACCAATTTCACCAGCAACAACTGGCAAGTATTGGTCGAAGGTATGGTTCATGATACCGTAACCACGTGTCATAGACAAGAATTCAGTAGAGAATCCGATAAGTCCACGAGCTGATACAAGGAAGATAAGGCGAGTTTGACCGTTACCAACCATTTGCATATCAAGCATGTCACCTTTACGTTCTGAAAGGGCTTGGATGATAGAACCTTGGTACTCTTCTGGAGTATCAATTTGAACACGTTCAAATGGCTCACATTTCACGCCATCAATTTCTTTGATGATAACTTCTGGACGAGACACTTGAAGTTCGTATCCTTCACGACGCATTGTTTCAATAAGGATAGACAAGTGCAATTCACCACGACCTGATACAGTCCATTTATCTGGAGAATCAGTTGGATCAACACGAAGAGAAACGTCTGTTTGCAACTCTGCCAAAAGACGCTCTTCAACCTTACGTGATGTCACGTGTTTACCTTCACGGCCGGCAAATGGTGAGTTATTCGCCAAGAAAGTCATTTGAAGTGTTGGTTCGTCAATACGAAGAACTGGCAATGGTTCAACAGCATCAGTTGGTGTAATTGTTTCACCAACGAAGATGTCTTCCATACCTGAGATGGCAATCAAATCACCAGCTTTTGCTTCTTCAATTTCACGACGTTCCAAACCAAAGAAACCGAAAAGTTTAGTAACACGGAAGTTCTTTGTTGTTCCGTCAAGTTTTGAAAGGGTAACTTGGTCACCAACTTTTACAGTTCCACGGAAGATACGTCCAATACCGATACGACCAACGAAATCATTGTAGTCAAGAAGCGACACTTGGAATTGAAGAGGCTCATCTGAGTTATCTACAGGAGCTGGGATGTGATCAATAATAGTGTCAAAGATTGGAGCCATAGTGTGCTCTTGATCAGCAGGGTTATCTGACAATGATGATGTCCCATTAATCGCTGACGCATACACAACTGGGAATTCCAACTGATCATCATCGGCACCAAGCTCGATGAAGAGTTCAAGAACTTCATCAACAACTTCTTCAGGACGTGCTGATGGTTTATCAATCTTGTTAACAACAACGATAGGTGTCAAGTTTTGCTCAAGCGCTTTTTTCAGCACAAAACGTGTTTGAGGCATTGTACCTTCGTAGGCATCGACAACAAGGACAACCCCATCAACCATTTTCATGATACGTTCAACTTCTCCACCGAAGTCCGCGTGACCTGGTGTATCCATGATGTTGATACGTGTACCGTTATAAGCAACGGCTGTATTTTTGGCAAGAATTGTAATTCCACGTTCTTTTTCAAGATCGTTTGAGTCCATTGCACGCTCATCAAGCTCTTTACGCTCATCAAGAGTGTGTGATTGTTTCAACAATTCATCAACAAGTGTTGTTTTACCGTGGTCAACGTGGGCAATGATGGCTACGTTACGGATATCTTCTCTAAGTTTAGTCATTTTTTCCTCTTTAATTTTTATTTCAACTTTTAAAGTATACCACATTTTCAACAAAATGGCAGAGCTCAGCTGATTGTAAACGTTTTTCAACAAGAAAAAGGTGCTGTCCACCTATAATTGGTCAGACACACCTTCTGTCATTAGTTATCAATTGTAAGTGCAAGACTAGCAGCTCCAATGATTCCAGCATCATTTCCAAGCTCTGCTAATTTCACTTTTGTTGTACGGCGAACTTGTGGGAATGCATAACGTGTAAAGTATCCTTCAACACGGCTACGCAAGAATTCACCAGCTGCCGAAACACCACCACCGATTACAACTGAATCTGGGTTAAGAATGTTTGAAATGTTCGCTGTTGCAAGTCCGAGGTATTGAGAGACTTTATCAACAATGCTATTAGCAAACTTATCACCTTCAGCAGCAGCTACGAAGATATCTTTACTTGTCACTTGCTCACCATTATCTACAGCAGCTTTAATAGAAGAGTTCCCTTCGTATCCTTCTGCCAAATGACGTGCTAAACGTACAACACCTGTTGCTGAAGCTACAGTTTCCAAACACCCCTTGTTTCCGCATGTACATTCAAATCCTGTTTCAGGTTCAACAATAATGTGACCAATTTCACCACCAGCACCGGCAACACCATGAATTAAATTACCATCAGCGATAACACCGCCACCAACACCTGTACCCAATGTTACAAAGACAACATCTGGATTGTTAGCACCCGCACCAACCCAACGTTCCCCCAGTGCAGCCACATTAGCATCATTATCAATAGCGAATGGAATACCAAGTTCTTTTTCAATGACAGAGCCAACTTCTTGAGTTTCTGCCCAGTTCAAGTTAAAAGCACCCGTTACTGTTTTATTTTCACGGTCAACTGCACCTGGAGATCCCATACCAATTCCAATAAAGTCTTCAGCAGTAAGTCCATACATTTCCAGACGGTGTTTCAAAGATTCTACAATGTTAGGAACGATGTGGCGACCATTTTCAAGCGTATTTGTCTCAATAGCCCATTTTTCTTGCACTTCACCTTCCGAAGTCAAAATACCAAACTTAACAGTTGTTCCACCAAGGTCAATTCCTAAGAGTTTTTTAGCCATTTTCTTTCTCCATTTCAATGCGATGTTCACGTCGTAAAATCATTTCAGCAGTAAGATAGTTGTCCTTGTCCACTAAACCATTCTGGTAGAGGGCTTCCAATTCAATCTTCATCATTTCGATATCATAGAGCCTTTTCCCTAGGTAAACCACTATGCCAAACTGTTTCAACAACTGTTGAACGTCATATAAAGTTTTCATAGCAATATTTTAGCAAAAAGCTTCTGCCATGACAAGATAGTTTTGAAAACCTTTACAGATTATTGTATACTTCAAGACTTAAAAAACCTAAGTCATTAAGACTCAGGTTATTGGCAGTTTGGGCAAATCCCATGTAATATCATCTGTTCACGAGTAATGCGAAAACCAGTTTGTGATTCTACCTCTTCCTTGAAAGACGGAATCGGTAGGTCTAAGTCGGTAATGTGACCGCATTTTTCACAAACAATATTTAAGTGATCATGTCCCATAAAATCATAATAGGTTGTATTATCATTATTAACCTTAATTTCAGAGACAATTCCTTCTTCAACCAATACCTTCAGGTTGTTATAGACTGTCGCCAAACTCATCCCAGGATTGTCAGGGAGAAGGTCATAATATATCACATCTGCACTAGGGTGTTGATCAGACATCATCAAATAGCGAATAACAGTTTTACGAGATTCCGTCAACCGAATTCCTTTAGCTTTTAACTGATTTAGGACATCTTCATAAACGCCTAGACTACGTCGATGCTCAGACATATCGCCGCCTCCCTTCTTCTAAAAGTATTTTACGATTATTATACACTTTTAGAGGAACTCTTGACAATCATCTTAACTCAAAATTTGATTATTTCAAGCCTGGTGCTTGTCCAAGTTCAGCAGTCAACATCCAGATTGTCTTATCAATTTCAGATTTAGCTGCAGTGAAGATATCATTTGAAGGAGCATCTCCTTCTTCATCTGTGATATCCAAACCAACTTGGAACAATACTGACAAATATTTGTATGTATCAACCAATAATTGAATTTGATCAGACATCGGTTTATCAAATGTGCCAGTAGTTTCAGTCAAGCCTGAGTTAGATGAAAATTCTACCAAAGTTGAGTATGGCTCCCCACCGATAGTAATTAAACGTTCACTAATAACATCAAGATGAGCATTCAAACTATCCATCAATTCATCCATTTTTGGATGAAGATAGAGGAAACCAGGACCACGCATATACCAATGAACTTGGTGAACAATTGAAGCTGCTACAGACAAATCAGCAACTGCTTGATTCAAAACTGCTTTAGTTTTTGTATTTGTTGGAGTTTCAGCTTGTTGGTTAACTGTTTCATTGATTGTTTCTTTAATTGAATCTACCATATTAATTCTCCTTATTTAGAATTACTATTATTTACACTTTTATTTTAGAATATTTCTAAATAATATGCAAGTGAAATGCTTTTTCTCATTCTTTTTCGAATAATTAGGTATGTTAAGCATTATTTATTTTTTTCTAGGAGCCTCTTTAGGCTCATTTATCGGACTAGTTTGTGATCGTTTTCCTGAGAACTCGATTATTATTCCTAGTAGTCACTGTAGCCATTGCAAGCATCAGTTGCGTTTTTCCGAGATGATTCCTATCCTCTCACAACTTTTCTTAAGATCTAGATGTCGTTCATGTCAGTCTCCTATCCCTTTTCGTTACCTCTTTATGGAAATATTTTGTGGGGTGATATGTCTTCTATATTTCTATGACTTTTTAAGTCTGGAAGTAACCTACTTTCTTTACTTCAGCCTTTGTTTATCTATTTTTGATTTGAAACAGAAATCCTATCCACTTCTAATCTGGATAGTTGGAACAGTCCCACTTCTATTCATGGGCAACTATTACCTCACATTTGCCATAGGGATAATCCTCGCTTTCCTTTCTTTTATAAAACATCTAAATATTGGGGAAGGTGATTTTCTCTACTTAGCAAGTGCCTCACTTATTTTCCCATTTTCAAAAATACTTCTAACTATCGAGCTTGCGTGCCTATTAGGACTAGCGTACTTCCTTATACGAAGAAATCTTAAGGAATGTATCGCATTTGTCCCATTTCTTTTTCTAGGGATTGTACTTCTTACCTTTTATTCAATTGTATAGAAAAAAGCCGATAAACTCGGCTTTCTTTATTAGTTCATATTAACACGGTGCCACTCATTAATAACATAAGAGAGCATTCCTAATTGTTGGAGACCCCAACCGCTGATTTCATCTGAATTTTCAGTTGATCCACCAAGATAACGTGTATAGATTGCAACCATATAAGGTGTATCTTCCATAACGATAGCATCAACGTTAAGTGCTTCACGGACATAACCTGGTTTTTGATAAATTGTCAGATTAGGAAGATATGTCTTGTAGTACTCATTAGGGAATGACTCACCAATGTAGTGGAGAATATCCTTGTAATTATCTTGGTGTTTCCAAAGGTAATCCAAAACTTGGATGTAATAATCCGTCGTTGTCTTATTACCATGCATTTGGATAGTTTTCACTTCACCTTTTGATTTACCATATTTATCAAGCATACCATAGAATTTTTCCATACCACCAAGGCGTTCCGCCAAAGCATAGGCTGGAGTATTCTCAGAGTAAACAAGAGAATACTCTTGCATTTCTGGAATAGTCATTGAACCGCCGAAAGCAGCAACATAATTATCATGTTCGCCTTGATACTCATACTCAGTATTAGTAATATCAAAACGTTCAGTTAAAGAAAGTTTACCTTTATTAACTTCATCCATGACAAGCATGTTTAGTGGCAATTTATAAGTTGATCCTGCAGTCATTGGCTGAGTATCATTCATAGAGAATTGCTCATTTGTCTTGGTATTTTTATATGAAAAGGCAATTTGGCTAGACTCGATACCTTGGTCAGCCATAAAAGCTTCAACCACTTGGTTCAATGTCATGTTAGCATAATCATAATACAATCCATTACCATACATGGTATCTGCATCTGCTTCCATGACTGCTTGTTTAGCTTCGGCTGATTTATTAGTTGGAGTTACCTTTTCCTCTTTTTCTTTGTCTTCTTTTTTAGTGACTTTAGAACTAGAGCCGAAGATATTTCCAAGGCTACCGGTGTGACCAGCTTGTTTACCACGTCCTGCTAAAGCAAGCATGGCAACAAACAAAAGTATTACCAGAACACCTAGGAAGGCTAAGATAAGATATGCTTTTTTATCATCACGAGATGATTTTGATTTAGATTTCTTAGAGCGTCTACTTCTAAGTGCCAAGGTTTCAGTTTTTGTTTCTTTTTCCTTGTGCTCAACTGGTACTACTGTTTCTTCAGCTACTTTTTTGTCTGCTGATTTTTTAGAAACCTTTTTTGTATCTTTTTTCGCTTCTTTTTTGTTGGCCTTTTTAGCGCCTTTTTTGACATCTTTTTTAGTATCTTTAGTGTCTTTCTTGACGTCTTGTTGAAGGTCTTGTTTTACCGAATCTTTCTTTTTATCTTTAGTTTTTCGGCGACTTCCACTGTACTTCTTGCTTGAATGTTTTTTCTTTTTTTTCATAACAATAATAGTTTAAGCTATAATTCACTAAAAAGCAAGGAGATTTTACAATCATATTACAAAAAAATTATCCTCTTTTATTGAGGATAATTTTAAACTTATTTAGCTGCTGCATAAAGCTCAGCAACTTTATTCCAGTTAATGATTTCAAAGAAAGCTTTGATGTAGTTTGGACGTACGTTACGGTAGTTTAGGTAGTAAGCATGCTCCCAAACATCAAGCGCCAAGATTGGTTTCTTACCGTCTGAGATAGGAGTGTCTTGGTTAGCAGTTGAAACAACTTCAAGTTTACCTTCATCGTTAACAACAAGCCATGCCCAACCTGAACCAAAACGAGTTGTTGCTGCTGCTGTGAAAGCTTCTTGGAAGGCTTCAAATGAGCCGAAAGCTTCGTTAATAGCAGCTGCTACTTCTGCAGTTGGTTCTTGTTTTTCAGGAGACAAGAGTTCCCAGAAAAGTGCGTGGTTAAGGTGTCCACCACCATTGTTAATAAGTGCTTGACGGATATCTGCTGGAATTTGTTCCACGTCAGCCAAAAGTGCTTCAAGGTCTTCACCAATTTCTGGGTGTTTTTCAAGAGCAGCATTAGCATTTGCTACATAAGTTGCATGGTGTTTATCGTGGTGAAGAGTCATTGTTTCAGCATCAATGTATGGTTCCAAAGCATCATATGCGTAAGGAAGGTCTGGAAGAATAATTGCCATAGTAAAGGTCCTCTTTTCATTTTTTATTCATTTTACCGCAAAGTGGTAGAGCTTTCAAAAATTTTGCTTACAAAATCATAGAAAACTCTAAATCTCTAGCGGTTTGATAGAATTTTTAAAAGTGCTAAATCAAACAAGTAGTCTTTATCTAAAGTTCCTGTTTTTATCTGGTAATCTGTCTCTACTAAAATCTTAATCGTCATCTTTAAGAATGCTACTGATAAGGGACGGCTATCTCTCAGTGCAAAACGAACCTGAAACTGATTAACTTTACGCCCTAGATAATCTGAGAGACTTGAAACAATTTGCTGCTCACTTTTACCTTGAGCAGATAAAAGTTTAACCTGTAAATAGGTACGAAACTGTCCCAACATAACAGCAATCAACTTAATCTCATCTTCACCCTGCAGCCGTAAATCATGAACCAATTCACGAACGCTCTGAATCTGTCCTCGTATAAGAAGTTGCGTCATATCAAAAATGTTATCTTGCAAACTTTTCGGAATGGCCTCCGCAATGTCCTGTGATGAGATATTCCCTTCAGTTTTATATCCCTTTAGAAAAGCTAAGTTTTTTTGAACATCTGAAAAATCAAAATTCGACTTGATCAAAAGTTCCTCAAAAACTCCTGTATCAAAAGTAAGCCCCTCTTGATGCGCCTGCTTTTGAAAATAGGTTCTAAGTTCTGCATCTTTTAAAGGACTAGCTTCAAGCACCATGGCATCACGTTTGAGAAGTTTGACTAAACGACGCTTTCCATCTAGCTTTCCTGCAGACATTAAGACAAGACGAGTTGTTTCAACAGGAGACTCAAGATAATTTTCAAGACGCTTCAACTCTTTCTCATCCAGATACGACTTTTTAGCAGTAGTCATATCTGCGAAATGATCAAAAATGACCACCTTCTCATCTGCAAAAAAAGGCATACTTTCTAAATCGAGCTCAGCATCTTGATAATCAGTCTCTGACATATCAAAATAAGAATAGGTCAAGTCACTGGGATCGAAACCAATTTGTTTTAAAAATTTTTCTTTAGCTTGACTATACTGCCCTAAATCCTCACCAGCCAAGACAGTTATCATGGGAAGCTTTTCTTTGGACAGCTTTTCAATCGTTTCCATAGCAATCATGGTCCTATTATAACAGAAATTTTCCCATAACAAAAAGCCCACCACTAAAGTGATGAACTTTACTTGATTAACCAGAGTTACGAAGACCTGTTGCAATACCATTGATGGTAATGTGAATAAGGCTAATTTCGTCATCGGTCAAATCATTGTTACGAAGACGTTTAATCAATTCAATTTGGATGTAGTTCAAGACATTGAAGTATGGCAAACGGAAGTCCAAACTTGCTTTAAGTGACGGACTCTCATCTAGGAAGCCATCATGTTTTTCAATCGCAAGAATGACATCTTTAGTCAACTGCCACTCATCCAAAATAATATTGAAGACACTACGAACTTCTTCACTTTCTGCCAATTGTGCATAGTGGAAGGCGATATTCATATCTGATTTTGAAAGCACCATGTCTACGTTTGACAAAAGTGAACGGAAGAATGGCCATGTTTCAAACATATGTTGAAGTTTCTCGAGGTTGCCTTCTTCAGCTTGGATAAAGCGATTAAAGGCAGAACCCACACCATACCAACCTGGGAACATGATACGGTTTTGTGACCATGAGAATACCCAAGGAATCGCACGAAGACCAGAAATTTCAGTAATAGTCTTACGAGCAGCTGGACGAGAACCAATATTCAAACTTGACACTTCTTTGATAGGACTAGCTTCAAAGAAGTAATCGTAGAAATGTTCATTTCCAAAGACAAGGTCACGATAAATAACATTTGAATCGTGAACAATTCCGTCCATAACCTCACGGAAATCAACCAATTCTTCTGGATCGGCAATTTGACGTGTCACCATACGGTCAAGAGCAGCTGAAACAAGCATTTCAAGATTGTAGTAAGCAGCATCCTTGTTGCCATATTTATTACCGATAACCTCACCTTGTTCAGTCAAGCGGATACGGTCTTTGATTGTACCAAATGGTTGAGAAGTAATGGCATCATATGATGGGCCACCACCACGACCAACAGTACCACCACGACCATGGAAGAAGGTAATCTTAATACCACGCTCTTCCCCAATCTTAGTCAATTCATTTTGAGCCTTGTAGAGGGTCCAACCAGATGACAAGTAACCACCATCTTTGTTAGAGTCTGAGTAACCCAACATGATTTCTTGGTAGTTATTGCTATTCTTAATCCAACGTTTAACGATATCATAACCAAGGTATTGTTTCATGATATCATTAGAGTTTTCCAAGTCTTCGATAGTTTCAAAAAGTGGAACGATTTGGACACGCGCACGTTCTGTATCAACCAAGCCAACTTCTTTAAGAAGGATAGCCAACTCAAACATATCAGAAACGCTCTCAGTGTGAGAGATAATATGTTGTTTGATGACATCTTCACCAATATAGTCTTTCAAGAGACGAGCTGTACGGAAGATTGCCAATTCTTTTTCAAGAATTTCTGACTTAGGCACATTAGTTGATGACAAAGTACGAGGATCTTCTTGCAATTCTTTGAGAAGAACCGCAACCTTTTCAACCTCAGTCAATTCACTATAGTTATCAACAATATTAGCAGACTTAAGCAATTCTGCCACACAAGTTTCATGAACGCTTGAATCCTGACGCATATCGATTGTAGCAAGATAGAAACCAAAGACTTCTACAGCTTGGAGAAGCTCTTCAAAATCACCTGAAATTAAGACAGCATCGTCGTTTTCAAGAAGTGAATTTTTGATTGCCAAAAGATCATCATGGAAATCCTCAGCTGTTTCATAAAATTCAGTCGTTTGTTGTGAGACAGCTTGAAGACTTTGGCTGAGACGTTGTTGCACGTAATCAGCTACTACTTCACCCGTTGAAGCTGAGCCTAGACGAACATTTTCAGAAAGACGTTTGGCAACTCTTTCCTTGCTAAAGTTTCCTTCTTTAAAGAAAAGAAGTGTCTGAATCAACTTAGACTGGATGTAACTGAAAGCACGACGGTAAGGTTCATTTTCACGATAAACAGATGTATCCGGAGAATGTTTCGCCATCTCTGCTACTGTATCTGAAACCTCAGTCAAGCGTGATGAGAGGGAGAATGAACGGTAAAGATTATCAACTTTTTCGATATAGTAATTGAGGATAACTTCACTTTGTACTGTTGCAGAAAGTTTAAGAGTTTCTGCTGTTACAAATGGGTTCCCGTCACGGTCACCACCAATCCACATCCCCATAGTAATAGGTGTTGGATTGTCAAGTTTGATACCTTTTTCAACCGCTAAACGTTTGAATTCATGCGATAAGTTCGTAATCGCCTTAATCAATGAGGAGTTATAATACTCCATAACGTTAGTGATTTCGTTTTTAACCTTAAGTTTTTTCTCACGAATGATATCTGTTTGCATCATAATTTCTACATAACGACGCAAATCCGCATACCATTTATCCTTGTTGATAAGACCAGCCTTAACATCACGATGCTTACGGAGAAGTTCGTGAATGTGGTTAGTCAATTCAAGCATGGTTTTACGTTGAACCTGAGTTGGGTGGGCTGTCAATACTGGCACGACATTGACATGTTCAAGAATGTCACGTGCATTTTCACTTTCAGCGACAACATCAAAGGTTTCAGACAACTTACCTAGATAAGATTCATCAATATTGTTCTTGTGGTTGACTTCATAAGCCAAATCCACGTCTTCAGAGATATTAATCAAAAGAGGTAACAAAGAGAAATAACGTGATGCAACGACCATATCGTCATTTGTCATTTCTGAAATGGCTTGTGTAAGGGCCACATAGTCACCTTCATCATAAAGTTCAACCAAATGTTGGATAGTTGTGAGACCTTGCTCTCCAGCCATGCCTCGTGTTGCATCATCCAACAATTCTTTCAAGATACCAACTTCTTCAGAGATGATTTCCTGGTTGTTACTGCTTTCCAATTTATTAAAAGCCAAACCTTATTCTCCTTACTTTATGTAGTACCCTCTTATCATATCACTTTTAAAACAAAAGTAAACTATTTTCCTTTAAATCGTCAGTTATTTTGCAATTTTCCGACTTTTTCAAATAAATTTTCAAGGCTATTTCCGAACTTTATTAAAAAAGACTCTGAAACAGAGTTCAGAATCTTAATTATACTTTTCTTGATAGAATTTGATTTCATCGCCATCTTCAACCTTAAGTTGGTTGGCTGCTTTTTCACCTAGTTTACCATTGACATCAAACATCCAATAGATCCCCTTATCTTTATCTTGAGAAATACCATCAATCTCAGTGATGAAGCCATCGTTTTCTTGAACAGGATATACCTCTTCCAATACATCAAGCACTGTATCACCTTTTTGGATTTCTACTGATTTTTTCTTACTTTCCTTATCTGTTTTCAAAATCAAAGTCACTTGACCTTGAACCTTAGACTGATGATTATTTGTGCTGCTAGTAAGTTTAGCTGCCTCATTTTTTCCACAGGCTGCTAGAGTAACAAGTGATAAAGCAAGAAAAATATATGTCAATAATTTTTTCATTTCAAAAACCTCCTAAAAATAGACTGGATGAATGGATAGAATAGAAGCGTCGATACTGCATGATAGGTGTCGTAAAGCAGACCAGAAATAACAAAGGTAATCCCACTTCTAAATAGGAGGCCATAGCTATAATCCATGAGAACCCCATAGAGAAAGGACAAGAGAGTTACCAAAGCAATCTGCCAAACAAGTGACAACCTAGGTGCAATCAAACTCCAAAGAGCCATCAAGACGCCGAAGGCAAGAATCTGATTAAAGACCCAAGGACCAAAACCAAAGATGAATCCTGAGATGGACATGGTTAAAGCCATAATCAAGAGACCATCTACCAAACCCAAGTAAAGAACAGCCACAAAAAACATAGCTGTAATAGGCTGAATATTTGGCAATCCTATAAATGCCGACCGCAATCCTACTGCCAGAGCTGACAAAATGGCTATTCGAGCCATTCGTTGAATCGTTAGTTTCATACATATATTATGCCAGAAATAAGGAAATATGACTAGTTTTTAAAAATAAAAACTAAAGATTTCTTGAAATACAGAGTAAGATTGTACAAATTGAAGAAAGTAATATTCCTTGTTGCCTCTCCCAAATGTCAAACAGTTTGATTAGGCTAAATATTTGATATAAAAATGTACTCTCATTCACTATCCTCTGTCATCTTGACAACAGTAAATAATTAAGTTTGATTAATTATAAAAGTTAACTTGACTTATTTTTTATTTTAAAGTATATTAAACTCAAGGAGGTAGCTAATGATTCAAATTGAAAATATTAATGTGTCTTACCAACAGACATTGGCTCTGGATAATATCACCTTAAACTTGGAGGGACCTAGTATTACTGGGATTATTGGACCAAATGGTGCTGGTAAATCAACTCTAATTAAAGCATTAATTGGTATTATTCCTCACTCTGGAAAAATCCTTTTCAATAAACAACCTATTCGTCAGCAATTGAATCGTATTTCCTATGTTGCACAGAAGGCTGATATTGATTTTAACTTTCCGATTACTGTCAGAGAGTGCATCTCTCTAGGACTCTATCCCAAAACCAAGTTCTTTAAACGTCTATCTAAGAGTGATTGGTCTAAGGTCACAGATGCTTTAACACTACTTGGTCTAAATGATTTGGCCCATCGACAAATAAGCCAATTATCAGGAGGGCAATTTCAACGTGTTCTAATCGCTCGTTGTCTTGTACAAGAGGCTGATATTATTTTATTAGATGAACCCTTTGTAGGGATTGACTCTGTTAGCGAAGATATTATCATGAACACCTTGAGAGAACTTAGGGACAAAGGTAAGCTTATTCTTATTGTCCACCATGATTTGAGCAAAGTTCCTCATTATTTTGACCAAGTTATCCTCCTAAATCGTAAACTGATTGCTAGTGGGCCTACTAATCTTGTTTTTAATGAGGATAATCTCCGTAAAACCTACGGTAACAGTTTATTTTATAAAGGAGATGTAAATGATTTCTGAATTTATTGATGGTTTGCTAAATTTCCACTACTTACAAAATGCTCTTATAACGGCTTTAGTTATTGGAATTGTCGGAGGGGCTGTTGGTTGTTTTATTATTCTAAGAGGCATGTCGCTTATGGGTGATGCGATTTCACATGCGGTTTTACCCGGCGTAGCTACTTCCTTTATCTTGGGTATTAACTTTTTCATAGGAGCCATCATCTTTGGACTTTTAGCTTCTACAATGATTACCTATATCAAAAGCAATTCCATTATTAAGAGTGACACGGCAATTGGGATTACCTTTTCGAGCTTTCTAGCTCTCGGTATTATTCTCATCGGTGTTGCTAATAGTTCCACAGATCTCTTTCATATTCTCTTCGGGAATATTCTAGCTGTACAAGACATGGATATGTGGATAACGATTATCGTTTCACTTCTCGTACTAGCAACTATTACAATCTTCTTTCGCCCTCTACTCCTAACATCCTTTGATCCAATTTTGGCCAAGTCTATGGGAGTTAAGGTCACCTTCTACCACTACTTACTTATGGTTATTCTAACTTTGGTTTCTGTAACTGCCATGCAGAGTGTTGGCACTATTCTTATTGTGGCACTTTTAATTACACCGGCTGCCACTGCCTACCTTTATGTTCATAGCCTAAAAACAATGATTCTTCTCTCATCAGGATTGGGGGCTCTGGCATCTGTTCTAGGTCTTTTTATCGGCTATAGTTTTAATATTGCAGCTGGTTCGAGCATTGTATTAACGTCTGCTCTACTCTTTCTCATCAGCTTTTTCATCGCCCCAAAACAAAGTGGCATGAATAAAACTTCTAAACAATAAAAAATAGGATGAAAATAATATGAAAAAAATACTATCAACAATAGTACTACTACTTTTAGCGGTAGTTACTCTAACAGCTTGTACCAATAAACAAGGCAGTAACAAGGATAAATTACGAGTCGTTACGACCAATTCCATTATTGCTGATATCACCAAAAATATTGCCGGAGATAAAATCACTCTCCACAGTATTGTCCCCGTTGGTAAGGATCCTCACGAATACGAACCCCTTCCTGATGATGTAAAGAAGACATCGCAAGCTGACTTGATTTTTTACAACGGTATCAATTTAGAAACTGGTGGAAATGCTTGGTTTACTAAGTTAGTCAAGAATGCTCATAAGACAGAAAATAAAGATTATTTTGCAGTTAGTGATGGTGTTGAGGTGATTTATCTTGAAGGTCAGTCAGAAAAAGGTAAAGAGGATCCCCACGCTTGGCTTAATCTGGAAAATGGGATTATTTATGCTCAAAATATTGCCAAGCAACTGATTGCTAAGGACCCTAAAAACAAGACCTACTACGAAAAGAATCTAAAATCCTATACTGACAAACTTAGTAAACTGGACCAAGAAGCTAAAGAAACATTTAACAAGATTCCCGATGAGAAAAAACTGATTGTCACTAGTGAAGGATGCTTCAAATACTTCTCAAAAGCCTATGGCGTACCATCTGCCTACATCTGGGAAATCAATACAGAAGAAGAAGGCACACCAGACCAAATCAAAACACTCGTGGAAAAACTACGTCAAACAAAGGTACCAGCTCTCTTTGTCGAATCTAGTGTCGATGAACGCCCTATGAAAACAGTATCTAAGGATACCAATATTCCTATCTATGCAAAGATCTTTACAGATTCTATTGCTGAAAAAGGGCAAAACGGTGACAGCTACTACAACATGATGAAATATAATCTGGATAAAATCACCCAAGGCTTGAATCAGTAAAAATCTTATCTAAGATATGTTCTGTATTCTTCTGATAAATCTGTTATACTAAGATGAGACTATTTTCAAAGGAAGAGAAATGACACCTAATAAAGAAGACTACCTCAAATGTATCTATGAGATTGGTACTGAAGAAGGCAAAATTAGTAATAAGGAAATTGCGAACCGCATGCAGGTGTCTCCACCTGCTGTGACAGAAATGATTAAGAAATTGATTTCAGAAGGCCTTATCATCAAAGATAAAGCCAAGGGCTACCTCCTAACGGAAACAGGTACAATCAACGTTGCTGAACTCTATCGGAAACATCGCCTCATCGAAGCCTTTTTGGTGGACCACTTGCAATACACTTGTGATCAAATTCATCAAGAGGCAGAAATTTTAGAGCATACTGTCTCTGATCACTTTATCAATGCCCTTGACCGCCTACTCAATTACCCCAAAACCTGTCCACACGGTGGGCAGATTCCTAAATCAGGTCAGCTCATAGAGGAAATCTACAACCAGACTTTTACACAAGACCTTGCTCCTGGAGACTATGTCCTTCGTCGAGTTCAAGATCAAATTGATCTACTCCATTATTTGAAGACTGTCGGTCTTAAAATTGGAACACCTTTTACCTTTGAAGGCTTTGACCCTTTTACACTACTATACCGCCTGAATATTGATGGAAAAGAAATTCAAATTCCAGAAACTGTTGCTAGCAACCTTTATATTGAATCAAACTAAAAAAGCGAGGCTGATGAACACACTTAGAAGTGTCATCAGCCTCACTTTTTTTACATTTGTTTCAAGCGTTCCACCCGTTCTGAAATTGGGGGGTGGGTATAAAAGAGCTTCTGCAAACCAGATTCTTTTTTAGGGTCATTGATAAAGAGGGCTGCGCTAGCATCATCCACATGATGTTGCATTGGCGCACTATTATCAAGTTTAAGCAGAGCATTAATCATACCTTGTGGGTTACGTGTCAATTCGACGCTAGAAGCATCAGCTAAAAATTCACGCTGGCGTGAAATAGCCAACTGAACCAAGGTAGCTGCCAAAGGCGCAAGAATAATGGCAATCAAGGAAATAATGAGAAGAATAATTTCCAAACCGCTGCTTCCATTACGGTCATCATCATTTCTACGACGGCCTCCACCCCAGAACATCATATTACGAGCCATCCCAGCTAGCATGGTAATGGCAGATGCTAAGGCAACTGCTATGGTAGAGATTCGGATATCGTAGTTGCGAATATGACTCACTTCATGTCCAATAACTCCTTCAAGTTCCTCACGATTCATAACCGCAAGAAGACCTGTTGTAGCAGCTACAGCAGCATTTTTAGGGCTAGATCCCGTTGCAAAAGCATTCATTGAAGGATCATTGACAATAAAGACACGTGGCATTGGGATTTGAGCCACCATAGCCATGTCCTCGACCACATGATAAAGGTTCGGAGCGGTTTGTTCATCAACCTCTCGTGCACCATTCATAGCCATAACGACATTGGTTGATTGGAAAATCATGGTAACAGCATAGATAAAACCGATAACTAGAGCAAGAATCAGACCACCGAAGCCTGAACCTAACCAAAGATAGCCGACACCGTAACCAACAAGACCCAACAAGAGGAAAAAGACCAGGAGCAAAAGCCAAGTCTTTCTCTTATTTCGAGCAATCTGATCAAATAACATATTAGTTACCTAGTCCACTGAAATCAACCTTAGGAACAGCTTTTTCTTCTTCTGGTGTTTCAAGGAATTCAGCAGTCTTAAAGCTAAACATTTTAGCAATAACATTGCTTGGGAAAGTTTCCAATTTCACATTGTAGTTACTTGTCACACTGTTATAGAGTTGGCGCGAATAGGCAATTTTATTTTCAGTGTTCGTCAACTCTTCTTGAAGCTGGCTGAAGTTGGCACTAGCCTTAAGATCAGGGTAACTTTCAGCTACGGCAAAGATTCCAGAAACCTGACGAGTCAATTCAT
Source organism: Streptococcus sp. CCH5-D3 (assembly GCF_001556435.1). NCBI lineage: Bacteria > Bacillati > Bacillota > Bacilli > Lactobacillales > Streptococcaceae > Streptococcus > Streptococcus sp. CCH5-D3. The sequence continues at coordinate 24,260 of NZ_LSIW01000037.1, read as the reverse complement.
CACTGGCACGCATAGCTGCTGCAGGAGAAGTCGCAGCTGCTACTTGATTACGAAGTTCTGCTACTTTTTCAAGCGTTGAACCTTCATATTTAGCGTAACCTTTAACTGTTTCAATCAAGTTAGGAAGGAGATCATTACGACGTTTCAATTGAACATCAATTTGACTCCAAGCCTCCTTGGTTTGCATACGGCTTTTAACCAAGCCGTTATAACTTGTAATAACAAAAATCACAAGAACAACAATAATGGCAATAATAATCCAAATCATATTTAGTTTCCTTTCTTATACTTAAAAAGAGTCGGTACGACTTCTCTTACAAGTATTTTGATAGTCTCAGTATATCAAATTTTCAGATAAAAGTGGTAAAATGTGAGCCGTTTTACAAAAAAACTGGACAAGATGTCCAGCTTTTGTACTACTCTTTAGACGTGTGTCGTTTACCTTGGGCTAGGGCATCTGCTTCTGTCATAGTAACGACATTTGCTTTGTTGGTATTGCTAGGCATACTGTTGATGTCATACCAATAAACATCTGCTGTTCCATGACGCGCCACATAAACTGTTCTACTTTCTTCTTGTGTAGGTTGCACAGGCTCTAGCTCAGAACTCGGTTGTTCAGTCACCTGTGAACTCTCAGAACTAGGCTCAGATGGTGCTTCAGTAAATTCAGTAACCGTATTTGTCGCTGTCCCATCTGCATAATTGATTTCTGCATTTGGTGATTGGTTATCCAAGATAACATGCGTAACTCCCTGACTGTCAAGAGTCTCCTTATCTCCACCAAGTTTAATTTCTAAGAGATTTCCAGAACTATCAATACCGACATACTGAAGTTCCACTTGACGAGGCAACAACTCGTCTCCACTGTAGATAGCTGTTACCTTATAATCTAACCAATAGTTAGGGTGGAGTGCCAGCCAGTTATCCAAGCGATTCTCGTAATAAAGCATGCCTGACTGATTACCTTCGTCGGTTCCTTTATAATTTCCAGAGTTCAACCAGGCAGTCATAGGTACTAAATTCTTGCCCTCGTCATTGACACCAGAAAACTGATAGCCAATCAAATGTCCTCGATTCATTAACCAAGATTTTGATTTACCATCACCATAATAAAACTTATAGTTATGCCATCCTACAGGATCATATTTTATTTTACCGGGGCGTTTATTCTTTGGCTCGTCCTTATCTTGTAACTGTATATGAGCACTGTGGGCACGTCCTAACTGGTCCTTTTCCTCCATGACAAACTGCTTTTGACCATTAAAAGCTAATATACCATTGTTCTCATCCGCTTGAGCTACTGGAGAGCTTACAGTCAACGATTGTTTGCTAGTATCTACTGAAAATCCGAAACCTAAAGTAAATACTAAAACAAGAAGAGCAAATAAACGAATCCTACTATTTCTTTTTTCTTTCATTATCTTAACTCCTTAATTTTTTATCACTTTAATTATACAGGACCAAATCAAAGTGGATGATTAAAAATAAAGAATAATGATATTAGCCATCTTAGAACTTGCTTAAAAAAACAAGAAACATCCATTTTATTGGATGCTTCTTACCTATTATTTACCTGCTTTTTTACCTTGTTTTGTAAGATAAACTGTAGATATACTTAGTGCCGCAGCAACTCCGACAAGAAGGAAGACCGTTGTAGTATTAGACTTACCTTTTTCTTTTGAGGTGCTAGCTTGACTTTCAGAACCCTTAGCAACCTGATTTGCCTCAGTTGTTTTATCAATACGGGCGACATTCTTAGGTGTCTCATCCTTCTTGCTCTCCGCCCATTCTAACAAATCATTGCTAATCTCTTTGGCTACACCTTCAGAGCTTGTAAGTGATGCCGCTTCTGAGGCTAATGTTTCAGATGCCATAACCGCCATGACTTTACTTGCAATCACATCCACAGATTTCTCATTCAACAGAGAATTAAAGCGAATAGCTTCTGAGGCAAACTGACTGCTTGTTACAGGGGTTTTTAGGTCGTTGTTATAAGCGATCTGACTATTTGGCGAAATGCTGACAACTTCAGATGTACTTGCTGTTGTTGGTGCTTCGGAAACTTTGACGTCAACCTGACTTGTTGAACCTTTTTCAATAACTTCTGAAGAAACCTCGCTTATCGGATCTTTTTGTGTACTTTCTGAAGTTGGAGATTTCTCTGGGCTGTCAGAAGTAATTACTACGTCAACCTGACTGGTAGATGAAGCTACTGGTGTTTCCTCACTCTTTGGTGACTCAGAGGCTGGAGCAGTCGAGCTGGCTTCACTCTTTGGCGTTTCGGAAACTACTTCACTATTAGATGCTTCGGAGACTGGAGTACTTGAATCTGCTTCACTCTTTGGTGTTTCTGATACTGAAGTCTCAGATATCACTTCACTGTTTGATGCTTCGGAAACTGGAGTACTTGAATCTACTTCACTCTTCGGTGTTTCTGATGCTGAAGTCTCGGAAACTACTTCACTAATTGATGCTTCGGAGACTGGAGTACTTGAATCTACTTCACTCTTTGGTGACTCAGAAACTGAAGTCTCAGAGACCACTTCACTGTTTGATGCTTCGGAAACTGGAGTACTTGAATCTGCTTCACTCTTCGGTGTTTCTGATGCTGAAGTCTCAGAGACCACTTCACTGTTTGATGCTTCGGAAACTGCGGTGCTTGATACTGCTTCACTCTCTGCTGTTTCTGATACTGAAGTCTCAGATACTGGATTATTGACTGGCTTTGGCTCAGGCTTTGTTGGAGAAACTGTTGAAACAGCTCCAACAATCGTCGCCTTATTGTCAATCGTATTATTTGATAAACGGATTTCTCCATTACCATTGTCACCCATCTCAAAGTTTTTGGTAATCACCGGCTCAGCCAAGGTATTTAATAGCTTATTATCGTAGATATCAACATTCTTGATTGTTCCACGAACTTGTTGGAAATCAATGGCACCACGATGGAGGTTATAGAGGTCATTAGTTGTCCCTGAACGTAGAATGGTATTGTCATGAATCTTAATTCCAGAATCATTGAGGTCAAAATTGTGGCCTGCAAAGACTGTGTTTACACGGATACCTGCTCCAGCAAAGACGTCCTTGATGAGGTTTCCTGAGATTTCATGACCCTTACCACCAAAAATACCGATACCAGCCGCACGCCAGCCTGATTCAATGGTGTTGTTGAGGAATTTATTATTTTCCTCGGCTGTGGCATTTGTCCCATCTGAAATACTTGACCAGATAGCCAAACCATCATCACCATTCCCACGGATGTTAGAGTTTTTAACCATTGAATTCTTGGTTCCTTGAGCAAAGTTAATACCATCAGCCAAGTTATTACGGATACGAGCGTTTTCAACAACAAGACCATCCGTGTACTTCATATTTCCCGTCTGGTCGTAATCTCCAATCCACATACCAACTTCAAAATGCTGAACCCAGATGTCGTGAATTTTAGAATCCTTACCAAATGTTCCCGAAATAGCCTTGTATTGTGCATCCTCATTGTAACGAGAAGTCAAGTTGGAATCCATATAGAGATTGCTCAACTCAATACCATTACTGTTATGACCAAAGACAATACCACCACCATAGCGTTTGTCACTTGTGAACTGTAGTTGCGTATGCCAAACACCGGCACCTGAAATTTTTAGATTATCCGCTTCGATATTAACTTGTTTATCAAAATTGAAACGTCCCTCTGGAATATAGACAGATTTTCCACTGGCTTTAGCTTCTTCAACAGCCTCAAGTAGGGCAGCTGTGTCGTCACTATCATCATTAGCAGATGCCCCCTTATCCACTATACTGATACTATTTTCACTTTGGGCAACTGGCGCTGGAGCATGTTCTAACTCGATAAAGTCAATACCATAAGGGACATTGTCATCCTTCTTCTTAACGAGAGAAATCTTATCACCAGATTTTAATTGGATATCCTTGAGGAGGAGACGTGTCTCATCAAAACGAAAACGTGCACTTGACCCATCAATAGCTTGATCATACTCATGGTCACCTTTAAGGTACTGCCATGCTGAATGAGATGACAAATCAAGATTACCAACGCTTGATCCATTAACCTGGACATCCAACTGACCTGACGCACCATCAGGTATTGTATAACGCACATTCAAAGCATTGGCTGGCTCAGTAACATTGAAAGTCACTGCCGCATCCTTTTTAGGAAGCTCGACATAAGTTTGATTAGTCGCTTCCACAGCCGTAGATTCCATATCCGTTGACTGTTGGATTATAGCGCCATTTTCAACAGTTGCATTTTCTGCTTCATGAGTCGTGTAAGGCATTTTGGCACCGTAGGTATCTGTGCTATACTCCTTGCCTTGAGTTTGATCATCAGTCGCATTGGTTAAAACGTTTGCTGAGGTTTCTTGAGTTTCTGGGTTGCTTGCCTCAACCAATTGATCAATGGTCGGAGTCTGTTCAGCTGCTTGAACAGTGGTAACCTGAGGTTGAACTGGAGCAATATTGGCAGGTTGCAACACTTGCACTGTCTCTGCTGACGCTGGCTCTGAAGTCGCCAATTGGGCCGTTGAGGCTATTTGAGGTGTCTGTGCCTGATTTGAGGCATCAGTCAACTCACTAATCGATTGCGCCTCATCAGCCTGAGCTGCTTGCCCATTGGCAAGAGCCATGAACCCAATCAAGGCTGATGCTGCCCCAATGGAATATTTACGGATACTGTACTTTGGTTTCGTTTTTCTTTCTTTAAACAAGTCTATTCTCCTGATACTTTTTTTCACAATCTCTCTATCTTAGGACCAAGCCGTCCTTTGAAAGAAAATAAAGATTCCCTCATATTAAAAATTGTTAATAATTCTGTTGTTTTTCTTATTAAAAACAAACCAAAGTAAATTATAAGGGATGAGAAAACAAAATAAAAGGCTAAGTAATCTAGTTTAACAAGGCCTTAACAAAATTGTCATATTAGAAAGTTCAGTCATTCATTTCTAAATTATAGTCTAAAAATGTCGCACAAAAAGGTAATTTCTTTCACGTGTAAGAAAGAGAAAACTCTAAATTTCCATAAAGGCTTATTTAGCAAGATTTATCGGCTAAAACAATCAAATTGTATTAAATCTGTTTTCTCAGATTTATGTCAAACGTTTGATAGTCTTTTTTAATTTTACGATTCAAAGTATTATTTTCCGAATGTTTAAGTATTACAAATGTTAAACGACTAAAAATAAAAACAGAGACAAAAACTGCCTCTGACTTTTCAAATAAATGTTTATTCCTAACTGATTCTTACGATAACAAGGTCTCTAATTCTTCAACCGATAAACCAGTCACATCTGATACTACCTCTAGTGACAGGCCTTTTGAGAGCATCTTGCGAATCAGTTCTAATTGTCCCTCATGACGGCCTCGTTCCAACCCTTTCTCTAACCCTTCTTCACGTGCTTCATCGATAGCTGTTTCCATAGTCATGTCATAATTTTCTTGAATACGTATGCGTTCATCAATCATCGCCTTTTCCTCCTGTGTCCAGCTGGATGAATCCAGTAATGAATCGGCATGCGTGACCGCTTGACTAGGTTCCTTAGAAAATGGGAGATTTCCAAAAAACTCTAGCCACTGCCGCCCTTCATCCGTAATATGTTTACCTTTATTATACTTATCCAACTCTAAAAAGGCAATCTGAAGAAGGTTTTGCCGTTTCCCATCCTTATAGAAAGAATACAAAGGCTTGCCCGTCCGACTATTGGCCATCCAATAAGTATTAATCGGAGACTCCTCATCTGGCAACAAGGTCTTCTCCAAGATAGCTATACCATAGACCGGCTCCATCTGCTCATACATCTTATGCGTCTGTCCTTGTTGACGTAATTGTTGCACATTTTCCACCAGCTGGTTAGCCAAATAATAATGAAAACGATTGAGAAAATAATGCTGCTTACGCACCTGAATCTCAATAATGACCTCAGTTCCATCATTCAACTTAGCCCGAACATCCACCGAGGTTGAAAAGAGCTCATCCTCGTCAAAGTCCTTTTTATGAAGCTGTGTCCCCTCCAAAATCTGGGCATCCACAACATCCAAATTCAAAATATCTCGAATGAAAGCCACCGTCACCTCAGGCAGGCTAAAAATCTTCTTAGCCATGATATCCAAGGTCGGTGAGACATGCTTGTGTCTTTTTTCCATTTACCTCTCCTTAAGAAAAAATAGAGGGTTGGCCCCTCTACTTCTATTATTCGGAAAAAATAAATGAAAGCTTGCAACTACCCCTTAAATGCTTTCACAAAAGCCTTGAGTTCTTCGTCTGCTTCTTTGGTCGTTCCATGAAGCTGACCAAGCATGTCGAGAAGGGATGCTGTCTGACTTTCAATCGTCGCATTGGTCTGATTAATCTTAGCCACAATCTCGGTCAAGGGCCCCACTTCCTCTTCCTCAAAGGTATCTACATAGCGAGGAATATTAAGGTTGTAGTCATTTTCCACAATCTCTTCAAAACTAGCCAGATGGGCAAACTTGTCCATATCCTCACGGCTCTTATAGGCATTGAGAATCTTTTCAATATGGGCATCTGTCATGATGTTCTGATTTTTCCCCTTATCAAACTCCTTAGAGGCATCGATAAAGTAAACATCACGATTAGTGCGGTTCTTTTTGAGAATGATAACCGTCGTCGGAATACTGGTGTTAAAGAAAATATTAGCAGGCAGTCCGATTACCGTATCAATAGCACCTTCTTCCAACAAAGCCTTACGAATGGTCCCTTCAGCATTACCACGGAAGAGCACCCCATGAGGTAGGACGATGGCCATAACACCATTGTCTTGCTTCAAGTGATAGTAACCATGCAAGAGAAAGGCAAAATCAGCCTTAGACTTAGGTGCCAGTTTTCCAAATGGTGAGAAACGAGGGTCATCCATGAAACCTGAGCTAGCAGACCACTTGGCTGAATAAGGTGGGTTCATGAGAACACCGTCAAAGTTAGTCGGCTCTTGAGTTGGCCAATCCTCATCCAAGGTATCAGCATTGTGTAAAAACTGGTTTTCAATCGGCACCCCATGCAGAATCATGTTCATACGTGCCAGGTTATAAGTTGAGGTGTTCAACTCTTGACCAAAGTAAACCACTGTCTGTGGTTGACGTGAATAGCGTTTGGCATTAAGCAAGAGCGAGCCTGACCCCATAGTCGCATCGTAGAGGGTAAAGCCTTGCTTGTCCTCACGACCTAAAAAGGCAATCTGAGTCATAAGTTTGGCAACAGGTTGCGGCGTATAGAACTCACCAGCTTTTTTACCCGAATCCGTCGCAAACTGACCAATCAGGTACTCATAAGCATCACCAAGCATATCACCAGCATGACCTGCCACATCTAGGACAGCCAACTCTTTCATCACAGCCGCAACCGTCTGGTTTTGCTTTTGAGGAGTCGCCCCAAGTTTCTTAGAGTAGAGGTCAATGTCTTCAAAAAGATTTTCATAAAGCTCGTCACTCTGCTCAATATCACGGAAACCCTGAGCCAAGTCCTCTAGCTGGAAGCTTCCATCATTCACTCGCTCTACCAAGGCTGTAAAGGTCAAGTCAGGATGAATGGCATAGCTCATCTCATCAGTGATGACCGCCAAGAGGTCTTCGTGAGTCTCCTCATCTTCGTAGTATTTGCGATAGACCGCTAGTGCCTCTTCCAAGCTCTCTGTATCCTCCTCCATGGTCTCTGCCACGAAGAAGAGCAACTTATCTGAGAGGTACTTGTAAAAGATCATCCCCAATAGATAGGACTTATAGTCATTGGCATCCATCTTAGAGCGGAGCACATCCGCTGAGTTCCACAGGGCTTGGTAGAGCGACTGGGAGGTTTGTGTTGTATCCATAGTAATTCTTTCTGATTTCGTTTAGACCTTTTCTTGTTCCAGTGGGACGACAGCGAGGGTCTTGCCCAGACTGGCTAAGACTTTCAAGACCGTGTCCAATTGAGGACTGGTCTTGCCCGTCTCCATCCGAGCGATGACCGGTTGACTGACCCCACTGAGTTCTTCTAGTTTCTTTTGGCTAATGCCCTTTTCATGCCGGGCTTCGATCAGCTCTGTCATAATCGCGACCCGCAGATCACTTTCCAGGATTTCTTCCTTGGTGAAGAGCTCTGCTCTCACATCTTTCCAATTGCTGCCGATGGCACTATTCTTCATCTCTTAGCCCTCTTTCCTTCAAATCTTGCAACTCCCGCTTGGCTTTCTCGATTTCTCGTCTAGGTGTCTTTTGCGTCTTTTTGACAAAATGATGCAGTAAGACAAAGCTCCCATCCCACCAAGCCACGAATAAAATCCGATCCCGCAAGGGTCTCAACTCCCAGATCTCTGCATCCAGATGCTTGATGTAGGGTTGGCCAGCACGGGTTCCATGCTGGCTCAACAGTTCGATATAGTCATTGAGCTTGTTGAGTTTAATCCTGCTGTCCTTGCTATCGTGACGAGCTAGCTCTCTCATGTAGTCCAAGACCGGTTGATTCCCCTGTTTGTCCTTATAAAAATAAATAGCGTGCACAAAGCAACCTCTTTTCGAATTAATTATAACTCTAAAGTTATTAAAAGTAAATACTTTTAAGTTATTAAATACCAAGAAGCACCCTTTGAAAGGATAAAAGGGGCTCGCTAATACTATTCGAAAAATGGTGTGCTTATGGGTGGTGATAAGGGAATTTTTGAAGATTAGATAAACATATCTTGCAAGAGTTTCTTTTTAAGTGTTTCTAGCTGAGAAATTTTATCCTTGTGTGATTGAATAAATTTATCAAGATTTGTAAAATAATCTGAAATAGCTACCTGTTCCTCTAATTGAGGAAAAATGACAGCTCCTAACAATGCATTTTCGTCAGAAACCTTCATATCATTCTTAGCACCTTTATTAACTAATGGTTTCAAATATGAGTTCAATCTTAAATCATTTTCAAAATATCTCTCAACAAATCCTGGAAATACATTTTCATTAGGTAAATAAACAGCGTACAAAGTAGATACTATTCCTGGTATTCCATAATTTGTTTTTATGATTCCATACGGATTAGCTTTTAAAGGACTTTTTGTATACACAATATTTCCCGTATCAACAATTGAATACATCTCTACGGATGCACCTGCAAAAGATCGTCCTTGAAATTGTATTTGATTGATAATTCCAAACTCCCCAGATACAGATAAAACGTCTTCTTTGTCAAATTTCAGCTGAGTATTTTTCTGCTTAGAAACAGTCAAATATTTATTTAGTTTATTTATTTCCCACTCACTTTTAAACCCATCTAAACGAATTTCAGGAACTGCCTCTCCAGCTTTAGGGAACATCTTAGAGAGCATGGTCGTCTTGAGTGATTGGTAGTTGACGAGATTGTCCTTGTAACTAGCCAAAAGGTCGTCGAGGGTACGGAAAAGGGAGCCAATGGCGGATTGTTCTTCAATCTCTGGGAGACTTATTTTCTTCGAAAGTATGTCTTCTTTGGTAATTCCTTTAATAGAAGTTCCTTGTAGTTGTGTACTTTCTTTTTGGAGCATTCTATAGATACTATAGACTATAAATTGAGTATCTCCATTAATATCTGAGAGAGACAAAAAATCTTGGCTTGTTGCATAATCTTGATCTATGATAGCTAATTTACCAACACCAACTCTGGTAACAATAGCAATAGAATTTTTAGGAATTAATTTCGCTGACGAATTTTGTAATCCTTCCTCTGAAATAAATTTTTGCGGTATAACACCAGATAGTATATCCTTTTGGATATCAGATGACTGAATCCACGGTATAGAGCCACCCCAAAAAGTTGGCTCTTTTGTACTCGGAGTTCCTCCACTTAGAAACATGTTAGCCAGATTATAAAATGAAAAAATTTTCCAATTGTTTTTGAAATTAGAAAACACAACTTTAGGTTTCTTATTCATATCATTCTCTCTTTTATTCACGAATAATTAAAACAGTTAAAAAGTGATTTAATAACTAAATCACTTTTTAATTTCATCGTTCAATATCTCATATGCTCGCTTTATATTAGGTTCACTATCCGGAAATAGTTCGATTCCTCCTTGTGTAAATAATTCATCCATATCAAAGAATTCAGTTTTTTCATAACCATTGAAATTATCTTCAAATTCTTCATTTGGAATAATTTTCCCTACAAAAAGTAATCCATTTATAACTTTTCCTTGTGTTTTTTCGTATTCATAAAGTGCTACTGGTATAGGTTTATTTGTCTTGTCATTAAGTATAATTTCTATCTCTGCGTTTTGAAAATTATAATAGTCTTTTAAGGCATCTTCAACTCTTTGATTCATTTTTAGATTCGTACACCCAAAATCCCATTTATTGGGAGACGATTTATGTAAACCACGCTTCATTAAAAGAACTTTACTATCATTAAAGAAAATTGCGGCTAAGTGTATATCAACTGGAGATTCTATCTTCAGCTGTGTTTCAATTTTAATTTCTGTACTTTCTATTATTTGATAATAATCTTTAATCTCATCTATTTTTCCAATACTAGAAAACACATACTTTAAATATTCAAATACATCTTCATCCAAATTTTCTTCTTTATATTCTTTTTCATCATACTCAAAAACTTTTCCATCCCAAGATGGTCTATAAAGTATAATCGGATACTCTCTTTTATGCCAAATTCCCTTTAACTTAGTTTGTGTTAACAACCTGTAGTTACCCTCATTAAGCACAGCAGAATGTTTATCCAAAATTCTACCAATTTCAATGTGTAATTGAACAAATTCAGCACTTACAATGAGTTGATTTTTCATTGAATATTTACTTATTCTAAAACCTAAATCAATTTCGGGTCCTAAAAAATCAATAAAAATTTGAGGTAAATCTGAATATGAAAGTTTAGGCATTTTTTTTATCACAATATTATCGTTGACAAAAGAACTATTATTTAAGTCTTGTAGATTAGGTTCATTAACTTTTGAAATCCATAGTGTACCTTTTAGTGCTAAAAACATTTTCGTATTCGGATATTCTTTATGTAGTTCGTTCTGGATTGCATTCATGGAATTAAATACATTGTTTGGAATTAAATGAAAATCTTTCAAATCCTTATTTTCTAACTTTTTATAAAAAAGAACTTCATCCCCTACATACTTCCAAAACTCAAATCCTTGCTTCTCTAGGTCCCTTACACTACTGTCATAAAACTGATTGAAAAGCTTTGCCCATTGTGGATTAATAGATTTCAAATAAGTTGACTCTACAATATCAAATGAACAAAAAAGGTATACGAAAGACTTTGTTTCTTTAGTATCAATTGAATTATTAATTAAATCTTGAGTTTTTATTTCCATGGAAAACGCCCTAAAAATCTGCCTCGAGTTAATATTGCCGACTCCGAAACCCCAAAGAAATTACTAACTTCCGTAATATTACAAATATTATCAGAATTTGTATATTCATCCACCTTTGTATTAAAGATATCTTTCGGCATCAACAAATCTGCTGCAAACTCATTTGCAGCATACTCAAGTTCGTTAGCCCCTCTACGATATAAAGTTTCATACTGGTCAACATGTCCTAAAAAAAGATGTCCCAATTCATGAGCTAGAGTAAATCTATCACGCGGACTCTGACCATCATTTTTTAATTGAACTACATAATTTCCAATTTCATCTTTAGAGATTCGACCGTCGACATCTAAATCTTTACAATTATATTGAATTGTTAAATCAGATAAAATATTATCAAATTTATTAAAATCAATTGGTACTTCTAATTCTAGGCTACGTTGTAAATTACTTACAATTGCCTCTATTTTATCACGTTCCATAATTTCCCCTCTATAAAATACTAATTATAGTAACAATTATTGATAAAATAAATATGACAATAGATTTAGTCATCATATCAGATTTTCGTTTCGCAACAATTGCTAAATCTCTTATTTGATTTTCATAACATTTCGAAATATCAATCTTATTAGTCGGATTAAAGTTTTTATCTGCCCAGTTCATAAAGTAAAATGGGTTAGTATTAGATTTATTAATTCTTGGAATTAAAGTATATATAAGGAAGGCTAACGAAATTACAGTTCCAAAAATACCTAAATAATATAAACAATTCTTTCTACTACTAACAAACTCTTTTAAAACAAAATAAAATAACCCTGTTTCAAAAGTCAATAATACAGTGATTTTTGTCTCGATAAATTTCAACCAATCACAAACATCTTTATACAAAAATTCAAATTGTTCTTTTGTCAAATCTATTAACCCCTATTATATCATTTTTTTATTTAAAATTGTTAAATTTGAAAATATTTAATTCAGACTACCTCCCCACTCTCAGCGGTTCAATGACCTCTTCAATGAGTTTGGTGTAGGCTTCTTTGATGTGTTTTTTGTAGCTGAGCGGGTTGAGGGCATCAGCTGTTTCTGCTTTGTAGTCTTTGTAGCGTTGGCTCTTGGTGAGCTGACTTTCGCCAGATTGCTTCTTTGCACCCTTACGATAGTGTTGGACATAGTAACGAAGTTCATCGAGTCCGACATACCATTCTCTGGCAAAGCGTTTGAGATGGTCGTCGATAATGGCTTCAATCATAGTGTCCAAGACACCAGTGATAGATTGTCCTTGGTAATCTTTAGGATTGGATTGGACTTCTTTCCACAGGTTTCGGATGATTTCGGCTAGTTTAGGATTGGTACGTTCCAGACTCTTGATATAGTTATCAACAGTTTCGATATCCTTGTCACTGAGGGCATGTGGATTATCTTCTTCCTGCTGAATCATACTTTGAATCAGGGTCAGGATGTAAGCATAGTTAATCTCATCGACTTGGACGGATTCCAGTTCGTAGTGGATATCAAAGAGATTATCATCACCATCGTCTTCTGCTCTGCTTTTGAGCTCTGCTAGGATATTTTGATAGATTCCTAGATAGGTTTCGAGCTTTTCATCTGATAGTCCTGTTTCCGCATAGATAGCCGCTTCATCATATTCACTATAGACACGGATAGACGCCAGATACTTGTCAAAAGTTTGATAACCCTTGGCAATGCGACGGAGTTGTGGGCTAGTAGCCTGCTCAATCGTGATGACATAGTTTTCCACATCTTCCACTTTTACTTGGAAGTCTATCCAGGCTTGGATGAAATTGGCTTTTTCTTCTGCCCAGTCTGGGGCAGTAACATCATTTTCACCACCGTTTGAGTAGAGTTTGAGGGCGTTATCCACAGCCTCTTTAAAGGCTTCTGGTCTTTGGAAGGTGATGATATGGCCATAGCGCTTTTTACTGTCAAAGATGCGGTTGGTGCGACTAAAGGCTTGAATCAAATCCTGTGGACGCATGGGCTTACGGTCAATAAAGAGAGTGGATAGACATGGGGCATCAAAACCGGTCAAAAGACGGTCAACGACGATGACCAAATCCAACTGCTCTTCACGAGGAATGTATTTGTCTAACTTTCTAGCTAAACGATTATTGATATCCGTGTTAAAGCCACGCAAATCAGCCATATTGAAATGGGTACCGAACTCTTGATTGTAGTCGTCCATGACCTGCTTCATGTGGTCTTGGTAGCCGATAGACTCTTCTTCATTTTCCGACACTGAGTAAGTGACCGTCACCTTTGGAAAATCAGGTAGCACTCGCTTAACTCGCTCTGAAACCTTGACACGTTCTTGTCCTGCCTTGATACTCTTGAGCAGATTGTAATAGGCCTGAGCTTGTGGAATAGACTTAACGGTTAAGATAGCCTCGTAGGTCTTGCCCACACCATTTGGAAAGCCCAACTGTTGATAACTTTTGTTTAGGATAGCATCCAAGACTTCTAGCATGTGCTCTTTATCTTCATAGACAGAGTCAGGAAGATCTTTTTCAAGAATCGGCGAAATAATGGTATTCCGATAGTCTACCTTGAATCCCAGAACTGCTCCGTCATGGATGGCTTCTTTGACCGTATACTCGTGTAGGCGTTCGCCATATTGTTGGTGGGTGGTTTGTGCCAAATCGCCTAATTGCTTGCGTTTATTTTCCTTGAAAATCGGTGTGCCTGTAAAGCCATACCAGAGCGAATTGTGGAAAAAGCCTTTGATGTCTTTTTGGGTCTGAGGTGTGACCGCACGGTGACACTCATCCACAACGAAAGCTACACGAAGGTCCTTGATTTTTCCCGAATCCTTTTGGTATTTACCTTCTCCAAACTTACGCATCATGGTTGTGATTTTCTGGATAGTCGTCACAATTACACGCTTATCATTTCCGGCCAAACGCTTGACCAAATCATGGGTATTGTCTGTTTCGTCGATGTCAATGACATCATTGGCCGCATAAGAGAGAAAGGACGAGGTCGTCTGCTGGTCAAGGTCCCTACGGTCCACGACGAAGATTGTCTTTTGAATGGCTGGAATCTGCAAGAGGTTGCGAGCCACCTTGTAGGAGGTCAGAGTCTTACCAGAACCCGTGGTATGCCAGATGTAGCCGGATTCCTGACGACGAGAGGCATCCTGAACAGACTCGATGGCATGGATTTGATAAGGACGTAAGAGGATGAGAGCTTTCTTACTATCATCAATAACGGAGTACTGCATCACCATCTGATGGGCACGTGGAATAGACAGGACTTCGTGGGCAAAGTCCATGAGACTGGTCATGGGTTTATTATCTTTATCCACCCAAGATGTCAAGAATTGTTTATTAAGCTTATCCTCTCGTGCGGCTGCGATATAACGTGTGTCTACTTTATTAGTCACAACAAACATCTGAAGGGCAGAATAGATACCACGTAACTTTCCTTCACGGTCATACTTTTTGATTTGATGAAAGGCATCCAAAAAGGCCACACGAGGACTCTTGAGCTCGATATGGATAAGAGGAAGTCCATTAATCATCAGGGTTGTATCTAAACGACGGTCCTGATCTTGTGGATAGGCCTTGTCACGTTCAACTTGATTGACCACTTCGTAACTGGATTTTCCAGCAGCGATATTATCACGCCAGATGACAGAAAGTCGGATAGTCCCAAGGCTAGCATCTTCACGCTGTACCTCGACTTTAGTAATACCATTTTCACCAGCCAACCACTTAGCAGCTTCATAATAGTTAACGAAGTTAAGCTGGTTCTTGATTTGGCGCTTCTCTTGGTCTGTCAAGGGATGGTCAGCTAGTAGAGCAACGTTATTTTGCGCTAACTTCTCAAAAAAGTTATCCCATAATTGACCTTCATTTTTTAAGTCTGAGCGATAGGTCCACTGGCTCTCACCAGAGGTTAATTGCTCGATTAATTGACGTTCTATCTCAAGTTCTGGAGTAACTGCTGGCATGACTTATCCTTTCAACATTGTCGTAATCCCTTACATTATAGCATTTTCACGGTTTCTTTCATAGTTTTGGGAAAATTCAAACAAAAAAACACGGCCCGAAGGTCATGTTTTTATCATCTATTTACTCATTTTTTCCTTAATGAGTTTTTCTACTCTTTGGTGAGTGGCTTCAATTTCTTCCTTGCTAAAGAGTGTTGATTGCAAGTCTTCCCAGCTACTGCCGATGGCTGGATTAGTTTGATTCTTCATAAGTTAGTTTCTCTTTTTATTCCCCCCTATGAATCGTAAACCCTGTGGCTTGTTGGTTTGCCATGATGGTCATGTCTGAAATCTGAACGCGTCGTGGTTGCTTGGTAACGTAGAGGACTGCCTCCGCAATATCTTGGGCTTGGAGGGCTTCCAAACCTTGATAAACCTTGGCTGCCTTGTCCTTGTCACCGTGAAAGCGAACTTGAGAAAAATCCGTCTCAACGATACCGGGCTGAATGGTTGTCACCTTGATATCTGTGGCAATGGTATCAATACGCAAACCATCGCTGAAAGTTTTCACTGCGGCTTTTGTAGCTGAATACACAGCTGCACCTGCATAGGCATAGATACCCGCCGTAGAGCCCATATTGATGATATGGCCCTCATTGGCAGCTACCATGCTTGGCAAAATCTGACGTGTCACCATCATCAAGCCCTTGACATTGGTGTCGAGCATAGTCAGAATGTCCCACTCCTCATAGTCTTGATAAGCTGTTAGACCTAGTGCTAGACCTGCATTATTGACTAAAACATGGACTTGACCCACATCTTTGAGAATGGCTTGGCAAACATCCTTGACCATATCCATATCGGTAACATCCAGTGCAAAAGTCCAAACTTTTTGATTGGGATAGGTTGCTTGGAGCTCTTCTTTCAAGGCTTGAAGACGCTCCACACGGCGACCTGTTAGGATGAGATTTTCTCCCTCTTTAGCAAAGGCACGCGCCGTTGCTTCACCAATTCCTGATGTTGCTCCTGTAATAAGTACGTTTTTAGGCATGATATCCTCCACTCCTATAGTCCAGCTGCCCCTAATCGTTATTTGTCAATTCACCCAACTTCTTGATAAAATCAGGAAGTTCTAGCTTGGGCAGGCTAGATTTCTTGTCCCCTGACTTCCAAAATATCCAGAGTAATTGGTTGAAACCATCTTGCAAGACCTTCTTTTGTTTGTCCGAGAGATTGCCAAATTCTTGCAGCATCTGACCTATCTGTGGCAAGGCTTGGATGCCAATATCATCGAGGCTTTCAATACCTGAATCAAGGATGGTATCAAAAACCAAATCGCAAACTTGCTTGAGTTCTTGATTGGGCAAAGTCTCAATCCACTCTTGGAAGGTTTCTTCCAAACGTTGACTCAACTCTGTTGGCTGGTCCTCATAAACAAAATCATTTGCCACTAAATCAACCTCCCAAGTCAAGGCGTTATGTTGAGCAAATCCAATGCCTTCTGCTGCGACTAGCTGGGCAGGCCTATCCCAATAGAGCATAACCCCCACAACAGAATCTTGAGGTCTAATAACTGTCATCCTGGCTTTTAACTCTTGGTAAGAAGGCTTCTCTAAGAGGGACTTCATCAAGCCTGGTGAATCCAGGAGCAAGAGCTCTGCTATTTGCTCACGTAGAGCAGTTGAGCCTTGGACAGCCGCATAGAGGGCAAGATTACCACCCTTGGAATGTCCGGAAACAGCGATATGGCCACTGAGTTTTGGCAAGTGCTCAGACAGAAAGGCAATAGCTGAGCGATGGGCTGGAATTTCCCTACTGTAGGTCAGCTGAAAATCCTCCTTCCAGCCAATAACACTATCATCTGTCCCACGAAAAACAATCTGCTGGTAGTCCAGTTCAGGTAGGCTAAAAATCATGGCTGCAAACTGCTTTTCGACTTCCTTGTCCAAGACACTACAGTAGTCACTTAGATTAAGTCCAGCGAAACGCTTCGACCTGACCATGGCTTCAGCCAAATCTACCCGTTCCTTAGTCACCATGAAGGTATACTCAGGATTTAGCTCTTTACCCTCGGCATAGTCATGTAAATTGATGGTTTTCTGTAAATCACTTGCTGTGAGGCATTTTTCATAAGTCAGGTAGCCAATTTCATTGATGCAAACCTTATCCAAGATATTAAGTGGCTCTTGGTCAAAAGGCATATCCTTAACCTTTTCAAGATAATCGATTAGATTGGACATAGTAATCTCCTTGAAGTCTTTCTTACTTTGATTTTACTAGAATTTTCAAAAAATTGTTAGTGAAAAATGTGATATGATAAGAGAGATTATTTATTAGGAAAAGGAAGCTTATGACTATTTCACGATTTTACCGTATCTTACTAGCTCTTTGTGGACTGGTAGGAGTCTCTATCCAAATCCATGACGATGGTTGGGGCATGTTGCTCTACTACACCGTTTTGTCCAATATCCTCGTCTTTTCTAGTTTGATTTTCTTTATCATCTATGACTTCAAAAAAGGGGATGCGACGACTAACACAAAACTCTTGCGTTACAAGGGGGGCGTAACCATGGCCATCCTCATCACTGGAGTCATCTATCACATCCTCTTGGCTCCTATTACAGAACCTGAGAAATTCTGGACCCTCCGCAATTTCTTGGTTCACTATATTGTCCCTTGGGGATTGGTGCTTGATACCCTCATTTTCGATGCTAAGAAAGCCTACCGTCTCCGTGAACCAATTTACTGGTCAGTGGTCCCTCTGTCTTACTTTGCCTTTGCCCTTCTAAATGGCTTGGTTCTAAAACTCCCAATCCCAGGTGCCAAAGATAGCCCCTTCGCCTACTTCTTTATCAATGTCAATAAATTTGGTTGGAACAAGGTCTTGGTAAATGTCCTAGTCATCAGTGTCGGGTATATCGCTGTTGGCTATCTCTTGTACCTCTTGAAAAAATTTATCGGTCGTAAACCAGCATAAAACACAAACTGAGCTCCAAAAGGAACTCAGTTTTTCTATTTCAACAAGCCTAATTTATCAAAAGCCTTGTAGAGGCCATCTGCTTCAACATCGTCTGTGATTAGGTCTGCCATAGCTAAGATTTCTGGCCCACCATTTCCCATGGCAACCCCAACCTCACAGTATTCCAACATAGGGATATCAATCTTGGCATCGCCAAAAGCAATGGTCTCCGAACGCTCAGCCCCCAAATGTTCCAAAAGGACATCGATGGCATGGGCCTTGTTAATATCCTTAACACCTAGATCACCAAACAAGGCTGTTTCACCTCGACCTCCCCAAGTATGGGCTTCAAGCTGTGAAAAAGCTTCTTTTGAATCTAGATGGTCCTGATAGGATTCTAAAACGAAACTGACCTTGTTTAGGTCATCACGGTAGAGTTCCCCACCATACTGAAGGCCATGAAGAAAATCTTCTGGTTCCTTACCAGCGACAGACTCTTCTGACTGCCCCTTTTGAATAGCGTAAGTCTTAAGCATCTCACGTGCCCGCTCCCGAAAATCAGGACTGGCAAAGAGACCATTATTGCTCTCAAGATAAAAAGCTAGATGACGTTGGGTCAACCAATCCACAATCTTAGCCGCATCTTCCTTAGAAATCAGCTCATGCATGAGGACTTGGCCATGATGCTCTACATAAGAGCCATTACCACCAATCATCCCATCCAAGCCAATTTCCCATAATTCTGGTTGCATTTCTGCCTTGCTACGACCAGTACAAACATAGACCAGATGACCCTTTTTACGGGCCTGACGAATAGCCTTTACTGCTGATTCTGGAATGCGATTATGATAATCCACCAAGGTCCCATCAACATCTAGAAAAATAAGTTTTGACATGTTTTCACCTCGAGTCTTCTTTTACTTTATTATACCCTGATAATGCGACAAGAGATACTACTATCCTTGGACAAACTGATACTATCCTACGATAGTATGCTTCTCAATCCAATGCATTGCCATTTTGCATGAAAGAAGCTATGATGAAAGTATGAATGATTTAAAAACACTACTGAATCACCTGCCCTATAAATTAGCAGCCTATGATGCTCAAGGAAACTTTCTCTATGACAATGGTGGCGCTGACGGTAGTTTCTTCTCCCGTGAGTCTGAAAATCTGCCTGATTGGATCATGTCTGAAGTGCTAGCCTCTCCTACCAAAGAAAGAAGTTATCAGATTCCAACAGACAGTTTTGATCAAGTCCTCATCCAAACCTACCAAGCTGCTATAGACAAAGATGGAAATGTCTTGGGATTTTGGGAGACCATCTATGATTTGAAGCAGCCTCTCAAAACCTATCTAGATAACTCTGCTCAAGCTCTTGTAGCCTGGTCGGATGCCACTAGTGGCGCTAGTTTCAAGGAGGAAACTGACTTTTAAGCTAAATTTCTTACTTTAATAAATGAAAAATTCACTTAATTCAAGACTAGCTCAGAACACCCTTATTCATAAAATGTGCCTAAGTCAGTACTACAAAGGCTTTTTGGAAATCAGTCACTTTAATATCTCTCACAGAATTTATAAACACTCTATTTTGCATTTTTGCACTATTTAAGGTAAAATGGGAGTAATGAGAAAAAGAATAAAACCGATCGTTGTTTACGTGGTTCTAGCTCTTTTAGGATTAGCATTAGTTATTGCAAATATTCACAATACGTCCAAACAGCAGGCGCATCTCCAAAACGTGAAATCTGCTCTTCCTTATGCTACTACACCAAAAACAACAACCAGTAGTACATCTAGCAGTTCCGACGAGGAGCTGATACTCAATCCCATTATCGACCTTTCGGGGTGGCAACTACCTCAGGATATCGATTACGATGTCTTGTCAAATCATATTTCTGGTGCTATTATCCGCGTCTTCGGTGGATCACAGATTAGTAAGGATAGCAATGCCGCTAGTTCGAATGGGGTCGACAAATCTTTTAAAACACATATCAAAGAACTCAAAAAACGTGATATTCCAGTTGCCGTCTATTCCTACGCTCAAGGTACTTCTGTTAAAGAGATGAAGGAAGAAGCTCGTATTTTCTACAAAAATGCTTCTCCATACAAACCTACTTATTACTGGATCGACGTTGAAGAAGAAACCATGTCCAACATGGAGCAAGGTGTCCAAGCCTTTCTCGCTGAGCTCAAACGTCTAGGAGCTGAAAACGTTGGTCTCTATATTGGTGCTTATTTCATGCTTGAGCAAGAAGTTTCAACTAAAAACTTTGATGCTGTTTGGATTCCAGCCTACGGTACCGATTCTGGTTATTATGAGGCTCTACCAAATACTGAAATCGACTATGACCTTCACCAGTATACATCACAAGGAAGCCTGCCTGGTTTCGATAATATCCTAGATCTTAACCAAATCAATCCTGAGAAAAACAAACGTAAAACCTTTGAAAAACTCTTTGGTAAGATTAAGCAAAAACCAACTAAAAATAAGAAGACTACTTCGACAAGTTCATCTAGTAGTCAGTAAAAACCAGTGCCTTAGACACTGGTTTTCTTCTTGTCAAATTGGCTTAGGCGTGCTCGGATGAATGTGTTATAATGGATGGTAGAAATGTATAACTTTAAAAGGAGATATGACAATGGCTAAGAAAGGCAAAGTCAAGAAGACCTTGGTTGACCAAATTCTTGATAAAGCTAATATTGACCATGATAGCTTATCCTTCAATGGTTTAGAAGGGGAGCTTCCAGAAGATGTGGCGCGTGAGAGCATTTATAAAACCCTCGCCCTTAAGGGAGATAAGACAGGACCGGTCATCGGCATCGTCCCTATCACCGAACACCTGTCTGAAAAGAAATTAGCTAAAATTTCAGGGAACAAGAAAGTTCAAATGATTCCACAAAAGGATCTCCAAAAAACAACTGGCTATGTTCACGGAGCTAACAACCCAGTGGGAATTCGCCAAAAGCACAATTTCCCTATTTATATCGATCAATCTGCCCAAGAAGCTGGCTTCCTTATTGTCTCAGCGGGGGAAATTGGGCGTTCTATCCGTATCAATAGTCAAGATCTTGCTGATTTTGTTAATGCTGAATTTGCTGATATTAAGGAGTAATCATGAAACTGTATTTTGTACGTCACGGTAAAACTGAGTGGAACTTGGAAGGCCGACTTCAAGGCGCCAAGGGAGACTCGCCTTTGCTTAAAGAATCTATCGAACAAGTACGTGAGTTAGGTCACTATCTCAGTGACACACATTTTGACTTGATCTTCTCAAGTGACCTACCACGTGCTAAAAAAACCACTGAACTCATCATGGAGTCTCAAAAGCCTAAAGCTAAAGTTACCTACACTAAAGCTCTGCGTGAATGGCAACTTGGTAAACTGGAAGGGCAAAAAATTGCACTCGTTCAGGCCATCTATCCAAAAGAAATGGATGCATTCCGTCATAACCTAGCCAACTTCCGTGCTAATGACTTCCAAGCTGAGTCTGTCTACCAGACAACCAAACGTGTGGCCGAATTTGTTAAAACACTTAAAGATAGTGATGCTAAAAATGTCCTCATCGTCGGTCACGGAGCTAACTTAACGGCTTCTATCCGTACACTCCTTGGTTTTGAACCTGGTCTTCTTCGTAAGGCAGGCGGTCTTGACAATGCTTCTGTCACTATTCTCGAAACCAATGATTTCGAGCACTTCACTCTTAAATGTTGGAATGATACGTCCTATATGGATGAACAAAACAAGATCAGCTAAATCAGCGACTGACTTCATAAGACAAGCGATCCTTAAAAAGGGTCGCTTTTTAGCAGTCAAAAAGCCCTTAAATCTATTACTTTAAGAGCTTCACTTCCATTATTTCCACTTCGGTTCATCTGGCAAACGATTTAATTCGACACCAAAGTCTCGGGCCAAGTCCTCTAGTTCATTTTCAAAATCGTCTAGTTCCTGTGAGACAAGATCATACTGTCCTTCAGACAATAAACGCTTAAAACGGAGACCACGACTCAAGATAAATTCCACGTCTATTTTGGCAGTTCTATGGACATGTTCCCAATAGTTGTTAGCAAACCCTCTTTGCTTTTCCTCAGCATTAAGGTGGTCCGCTAATGCATAATAGGAATCCCAAGCAACGCCCTTCATCTGCTCTGCATCTCTAATACCTTCGAAGAGATCGTCACGTTTGGCTTCGAGTGCTTCTAACTCTTTTCTCAAAGCATCACGTTCAGCACTCAGTGCTTCAATATCATGTTTTAAGTTGTTGATTTCTACCATTTTCAAACTCCTTATCTCACGTTCTAGACAATAAAACGGCCATACGAGGCCGCTCTATTATCTTCCATATTTCATACGAAGGATTTTTTCCTGGTTCGCATTCAAACGAAGAAGGATAACCACTTTATCAATACTCATATTGCTCTCAAGAAGACGTTCAGCCGCCATCATAAGACCATTATTGATACCTAGTTGAAGGACTGGATTTTCATTATCATTGATATCAAAGATATATTTATTATTTGGAAGATCGAAAAGGACTTTTACCGCTCCAAAGAGTTGCTCAAAATTGTCGATTTCCAAGTCGAAGACTGGCTTAGTACCTGGTTTGAGGCTACGTCCACGGTGGTTAAACCACATAGAATGCCAGCCACCATTGAAGGCACCCATGACATCATTGTCATAAGAATCTCCAACGTAGAGCGTCGTCGATGGATTCATATCAAATTGCTCAGCTGCGAGGTTGAAGATTTCCTTCTCAGGCTTTTGGAAACCTGTTGCCTGACTGACGATGACACGCTTAGGGTCCACATAATCATAAAGCCCCAATTTCTTGACTTTCTTAAGTTGGTGCTCTGTTGGTCCATTGGTAATAATACCCATAGGAACATTTTTTTCCTTGAGAAAATCAAGGGTCATGCGCATCTCATCAAGCATGGTGATATTCTCCAACTCATGCTCGTAAACCTCTTGGAAATGGTTACCCGTTTCTTCATCAATTTCACGGTAGCCAAACTCCAAAAGAGTCTCTTTACAGCGCCAAAAACGGAAATACTCAGTTGTCCACTCACCGGCCATTACACGTGGAAAACCAACATCAGAATAGTGGCGGAAACGAATGTAGGCTTGATTCAGGTGGCTCATATCAAAGTCAGGGAAACATTTTTCCATGGCAATACGATAAGGTGCCTGTTGGTCATAAATAGTATCGTCAACGTCAAAAACAATAGAAGTAATCATCTGTCCGTTCTTTCTTATATCATTCTCTTGTCAGAGACTTAAATAAATTAGGAAACTAACAACTAAACTACTACATGAGTCAGCTCTTAATTTAATCTTCAGTCTTGCAAAAGTAAGCTTTTAGTCAACTGTCTAGGGCAATCTTACTCGTCTGTTTTTTAACTAAGATGCAATTGCCCAAACAGTCTTATTATACCGTTTTTACCCTTTCTTTTCAATTTTCGACCCCACTTAAGGAAAGATTATTCGCGTTTTGAAGATAGAAAAAAGGTTTGGAACAATTTGTCCCAAACCTAATGCATCTTGTCATATTTAGACGCTTATTTAATTTCTTTAAAGGTCATTTTTTGTTTGACTTCACCCTGACCACCTTTAGCAATCTGGTAATAGAAATCCTTTGAAGTGAAGTGGTCACCATAAGCAAAGACCTTGTTGTACTGCCATTGTGACAATTGATCATCCTCTTTTTTACCAAGAGTCAATGTTGTTTTTGTCACACTGTATTCCCACTTAGCTGTTTGGTCATTATAGGCCTTGTCAAAATCAGTCTGGCTCTTAGCGGCATTAACCACTGTCGTACGATCTTGACTCACAAGTGCCTTGTTCCCACCTTCTTGGAAGGCTACATACATGACACGATTATTGACCTCACCGTTTAGTGTACTTGAGTATTGGTAAACCTTACCAGGTACAACACTATCTAAATGGTGTGTTCCCCAGTAATAGAAGGCACCAAATCCAGCTCCCGTAACCAAGAGACAAGCAAGAACAACACTAATAATGATATTTCTCTTTGACATGTCTTGCCCCTCTCTATTC
>NZ_LSIW01000036.1:0-48486 GCF_001556435.1 Streptococcus sp. CCH5-D3 | reverse complement strand
TTTGTTTCTTCAATTGTTTTTCAATTTTCTTTTCAACCTTTTGGACAGATTTCTGCTTCAAAAACGATTCCTTATATTCTGGAACATTGCCATAAGAGTCACTTGACCTGTCTTCATAAATAGCCGTATTCTGCTCTAAAACTACTTTCTGGTCATCGTAAGTTTTCTCAGAATAGGTATAAGTCACGTGGTAAGTTGGTATTTCTAAGGCTGTCCAATATAATTTAGTGATAGTAACCTTACCATGCAAACCCACTTTATTACAGTTCTCGACAATAACTCCTCTGACCTTGTTATAATCACTAGACTTCATCTTTCTGAACCCCATCAAAAACAAGGCTGTAAATATTATGAGAAACAAAAGTAAACAATGATTGATTTTCTTCTTCATAGCTCTACCTCCTATAATCTAAAGCTAACAAAAGAAAGACAAGCAACTGTTAAAATCCATTTTCTGAATATATGTATATCATTACTAAGTCCATGTAAACGATTACATTCTTTATCTTTATTTTATCATTCTTTGCAAGGAATGTCAGATGAAATTGGATTCGTTCTTTTACTTCTCTTCTTTGACAATCCAATCATTGTATTAAAAAAATCTAGTAGACAGCCTCTACTAGATTTTTTGTATTCTTATCAACTCATTTCCCCCACAAGAAAGCAATTAGAGGCTTATCAACCAAGGCCGTTTCATGGAGTTTACTGTGTTGGCCGTTAGGACCTGTGATTTCCTTTTCTTGGTAGGATTTGACATGACCTTTAAGCAGATAGGCTAGGGATTGACTGGATAGATTGGTCACGCGCTCATCACTCTCTTTTTGTTTCATTTAATCAATTTTCGCAACATTGAGAAGCAGAGAGCTAGTCAAAACAGACAAAGAACTAAGGGCCATGGCAAGACCTGCTAGTTCTGGATTGAGGGTCAATCCCAGTCCTACAAAGACTCCAGCAGCAATTGGAATCCCAAGAATATTGTAGATAGAGGCCCAGAAGAGATTGAGTAAGATCCTGCGGAAGGTCTTTTGACTCATGTCAAAGGCGCGCACAACGCCAAGCAAATCATTTTGCGTGAGCACGATGCCACCGGACTCGATCGCAATATCCGTTCCAGATCCCATAGCAATCCCCACATCGGCGATCGAGAGAGCTGGAGCATCATTGATGCCATCTCCGACAAAGGCGACCTTGCTAGCTTCTTGCAGTTTTTGGATGGCGCTAGCTTTTTCTTGAGGAAGGACATCAGCAATGACGGTGTCAATTCCCACTTGCTTAGCAATAGCTTGGGCCACCCGTTCATTATCCCCCGTTAACATGACCGTTTTCAAGCCCCGTTCTTTGAGCTTTTTGATCGCTTCTTTTGAGCTGGCCTTCGGAGCATCTTGAATGGCAATCAAGCCAATCACTTGCCCATCCACAGACAAACTGATCACTGTTTTGGCCTGCTCTTGTAACTCTACCATCCGTTTTTCAAGCTCCGGATCCATCGCTGTCCCGTCATGAAGTTTGCCATTTCCCAAGGTCACCAACTGCTGGTCGATCTGACCTTGGACCCCTTTTCCTTCAATCGCTTGGAAGTTTTCCACAGGGGATAATATCAAACCTTTTTCTTCTGCTTGGGATAACACCGCTTGGGCTAGTGGATGTTCTGAAAAAGTTTCAAGACTAGCAGCCAGTGTCAAGACACGCGCTTCATCTCCTACAACATCGGTTACAAGTGGTTGGCCAATGGTAATGGTCCCTGTCTTATCAAACACAACGGTTTGAATCTTTTGCACTTCTTGAAGAACTGTTCCATTTTTAATCAGAACCCCCATCTTGGCACTACGGCCGGTTCCGACCATCAGGGCTGTTGGGGTTGCTAAACCAAGGGCACAAGGACAGGCAATAATGAGGACAGAGACTGCATAGAGCATGGCCTCTTGAAGCGACGCGCCCAAAAGCACGGACCAAACCCAGAAAGTCGCAATGGCCAAAATCGTCACCACTGGAACAAAGATACCTGAAATCTTATCCGTCAAATCTTGAATGGGAGCACGACTGGATTGGGCCATTTTGACAAAGTCCACAATTTGAGATAAGAGGGTCTCACTACCGACTTTTTCAGCCTTAAAGAGAATGGTCCCATTGCTGTTGATAGTGGAGCCGATAACTGCATCACCAACTGATTTTTCCACAGGCAAGCTTTCACCTGTCACCATCGACTCATCAATGGTCGTACTTCCTTCTACAATCGTCCCATCAACCGCAATCTTTTCCCCAGGACGGACCCGAATCAAGTCATCAATTTGGATATCTTCTGCCGCCACCTCGACATAGTTCCCATCACGGAGAACTTGAGCCGTTTTTGCCTGCAAATCCAACAACTTTTCCACAGCCTCGGAGGCATTGTTACGCATCCGTTCTTCAAAGATTTGCCCTAAGAGGATAAAGAAGATGATAAAACCCGCAGCCTCAAAGTATACTGGCTGACCAGTAAAAAGGGCAAATACACTATAGACATAGGCTACCAGGGTTCCAAGAGCTACCAAGGTATCCATATTGGAATGGTGCTTCTTAAATGAGGCCCAGGCACTCTTGATAAAAGGAACTCCTGCTACCAACATGATCGGCGTTGTCGCTAGAAAAGTCCCCCAGCGACTGACTGGATGGGAGACAAATCCTGCCATCATCCCGATCATCAAGATCAATAAGGGAAGAGTAAAGATACTAGTAATCCAAAAGCGACCCAGTAAACCTAAGACACGACGGCGTTTTTCCACAACCGTGTAGGAACCCTTTTGCATCTTCATTCCACATGAAAACTCGAAGTCCCCTGTTTCTGTCGGGGTAAAGGATATCACCTTATCCACACCGACTTCCAAAGGCTCTAAAATCCCCTGATCTTCAAATAAAATTTCCTTGTAACAGCCGGAAGGATTGACCCGATGGAAGGTGATTTCAGCAGGGATCCCTTTTTGAAGTTGAAATTCCTTTGGACTATAGCCTTTTTCTGCTGTAATACGGATCTTTTGCACTCCGTTTTCCACAACTGCTTTTTGTTTTTCTACCATACCTACTCCTTTATTCCACAATCATGTGACCATGCATCATGTTCATTCCACATGAATACCCATATTCGCCCGCTTTTTCTGGCGTAATTTCAATGACATGTTTTTCACCTAAAGGCAAATCTTCATGAACGCCAAAATCTGGAAAGATCACTTGAGCCAGACATGAAGATGGATCCTTGCGATTAAAGATGATCCGGGCTGGAACATTCTTTTTCAGGACAATGGTTTCAGGCGAATAGCCCCCCATGACTTCGACTTCAATTTCTTGATAACCTGATTTCTGACGAGCGTGGCCGCTTACCTTTTCATGCTCTGCAAAGAACCACCAAGCAATAAAAGCAACCATAAGTAAACAAACAATACTAATCAACAATCCAAACATGGAATTTCCTTCTTTCTACTACATACAATTGCAAGGGACTGTTTCGACAGCCTCTGCTTTCTTTTCTTCCAGGACCTGCTGCAGCTGATTAAGATCTGCAAGCGTAAAGTCACTCTCCTGAATCAAGTTTTCAAGCACCTGGACAATTCTTTTTGAGCAAACCTTGTCTTTCACCTCCTCAACCACCAAGTCTAAACTCTGCTCCTGCTTCAACAAAGCCGAGTAAACAAAGGCTTTGCCTGATTTTTCTCTGGTCAGACAGCCCTTTTCAACCAAGCGCGTTAAGAGAGTCTTGATGGTCGACTTCGACCAGTCAAAGCGCTCGGACAAGACGGCGATCAAATCCGTGCTGGTCTGCTTGCCTTCCATCCAGATAATCTTCATGATGCGCCATTCCGCATTGGAAATTTGCATGATCTCTCCTTTCTAAATCTACATTTGTAAACCAAAAGTTTTAAAAAAAACAAATCTTCCTTTGAAGATTTGTCTGGTTGGGCTTTTTTCGCTCCCTATTTTTATCTCCCTAAATTGTCAAATTAAATTAGATTTTTCATGTAACTCAGAAAAACTTGGTATGGTGTTTGATAATTCAAAGACTTCCTAGGAAGTCTATTTCTTTTATCAGCTGTAGCTGATAAATAATTTTGAGAAATATTCGTAAAATCCATTTGTTTAGGTAGTCCATTTCGTCTTAATAAGCCATTAGAATGTTCATTGAGACCTCGTTGCTCAGGACATCCTGGATCCGCAAAGAAAATATCAATGTCATGTACATTCGAAATAGATTTCCAATTAGAAAATTCTTTTCCGCAATCAAAAGTGATCGACTTAATTCGTTACTCTATCACAATCATAGATTTAATAGACTTGCGTTCATCCATATCTTTATAGGCCTGATTAATATCTTCCAATTTATAACTTGTCGTAAAGACTCGACCTGGATTGATGTCGCCATCAAGAACAGCTTTTAACAAAACTTGTTTATCATAGGTTGTGACAGAGGCTGGTCCGCCACCAATCGTTGTATTTTGTCCAAAGGTTGATCCAATGGCACGATTTTCATAGTGCGGAACACCAACAAATCCCATGCGTCCACCATTATGAAGCACGCCAAGAGCTTGATCTACCGCTGCTTCTGTACCGACACATTCGAGAGCTGCATCTGCTCCTCCCTCGAGGATTTCACGGACTTTGGCAATGCCTCTTTCGCCACGTTCAGCAACAACTGCAGTCGCACCTGACTCCAAAGCCATTTTTTGACGATCTTCGTGACGACTCATAAGGACAATTTGTGAAGCACCACGCATCTTAGCTGCGATGACAGCACATTGACCAACAGCCCCATCTCCGATAACGACCACCTTGTCACCTTTTTGCACATTAGCCACACGCGCCGCATGATAACCCGTCGGCATGACATCAGCCAGTGTCAAAAGTGACTTGAGCATGCCTTCGCTATAATCTGAAGGTTGCCCAGGAATTTTGACAAGGGCCCAGTTGGCAAAGTGGAAACGGATATACTCAGCCTGCACGCCCCCAGACCAGTTATTACCTGGGTGGTTGTCACAAGAGCCATAAAACCAGCACGACAGGCATCACACTGTCCACAACCATGTGTGAAAGGGGCAATGACAAAGTCACCTGGTTTTACTGTAGTAACTTCCTCGCCAACTTCTTCGACAATTCCGATAGCCTCATGACCGCTATTTCTATGACCTTCTTCCATTTCCGGATTACGGTAACTCCAAAGGTCCGATCCGCAAACGCAAGTACGTACTACCTTGATAATGGCATCATCTGCCTCTTGAATGCTTGGACGTTTGATTTCCTCAATGCCGACCTGACCTGCCTTTGTGTAAACTACTGATTTCATTTAAAAACCTCTATTCTTTCGTTTCTGATAGTATACACTTTTTAACAAGAAATCGCTCAAAACACTCCCTATTACAGTCATATTTAGTTACTTAATCATATTTTTTTCCATACTTCTTTTCAAGCATTTTCTTAACTAGATATGGCATCTTGACATTCTCTCGACCTTTTTTAGCAATCAATTTTTTGACGAAATCAGGCATCTGAATATCTTCTTCCTCTTCTAAAATCTGTCCTGTGTTTGAAGGAGCTTCCAACTCATCAAAAGTCTCTAGTTGAGGTTGATAGTAACGATAGTCACCGTCTATATGAGACTGAATGGTTGAAAGAAGGGCTTTAATCAAACGAGAATCGCTATTTGGCATAGGAGGACGGTGATAGGCCACACCAAGCTCATGACAAAGCTCCTTACACTCCACATCATTATCAAAAAGAACCTCAATATGCTCACTAATAAAAGCTATTGGGACAAAAATATAGTGGTCAGGGTGTTCCTTCTCATCATGAAGGTATTCTAAGACATCAGGTTTAATCCAAGGAATACCAATATCACTTTCACTCTGCCATGTATTGGTATACTGGTCTTCTTCAAAGCCTAAAATTTCCACAATCAAGCGAGTATTGTCATAAATCTGATCGATATAAGGATCGCCAAAATCAAGTGCCAAAACTGGTACACTGTGAGCTGAAAAAATCACCTTATAGCTGTCATCTCCAATTTGATCTAAAATATTTCTAATCTCATCAGCCCAGTAGTGAAGAAGTGAAGGTTCTTGGTACCAATCCTTGATAATTTGGAACCTAATCTGCTCACTTTCTAAAAATTTCTCATATCCCATGACAGAATAGTAAGAATAATGAGGCTCTAAAATCAAGCACAAACATTCTTCAATTCCATCATTCTCCATCTCTTTGATTACATCAGTGATAAAAGGGCGGGAAAATTTATTAGCAAAGTAGACCGACGCTCGTTCTCCAAGAGCAGAAGCAACCAAATCCACTTCTTCTCTAGTTATCCTTTGAAGTGGAGTTCCGCCAATTCGTACGTAATTGTCATATAAAGTCTGAATTTCATGTGGTTCAGGACGAACACCACGTCGGATATTCGTGAAAAATTCCGCTACTCCTTCATAGGTAATCTCTTCTGGTGACCCAAAGGTCATCATCAACACAGCTCTCTTACTCATAAATACTCCTTGTTTCACGTTTATTCTATTTTAGCATGAAAAGGCTTACTTTAGGGAACTTGGTATCAAAATAACTCTTAAAGGTAGACTTTAAGAGTTGAAAAACAAACCTTAATGATGGTGGTGGTGATCATGTCCATGACTTTGACTGGCTTCCAGCTCTTCGATATTTCGCTTGTGGGCGCAGTGAGTTGCTAGGTCTTCATCCACTTCGATGGTGACATTTTGAAAGCCTCTCTCTTTGAGCGATGCACGGATCGCTTCTTTGCAGACTTCCATCTGCTCCATCCGCTTGAGACAAACATGGACAATGGCATTTTTCTCTAAGCCATCCATGGTCCAGAGGTTAAGCTGATTGATACTTGCGACATTGTCCAACTGCTCTAAATCATTCTTAACTTGCTTGATATCTACCCCTTCTGGCACAGCATCCAAGAAAATCTTAAGGGTGCTCCAAAAACGTGGAATAGCTTTGGACAGAATAAAGAAGGAAATAGCAAGAGACAAGAGGGGATCGAGGATATACCAGTCCGTAAATCGGAGGACAATGGCCATCAAGATGACAGCCAACCAACCTAAGGTATCTTCCAAAAAATGCAGGCTGAGAATGGATTCATTCTTGGTTTGTCCCTTGCGAATGACCAGACTCGCCAGCACATTGACACTGATAGCAAACATTCCCAACCAAAGAAGCCCTTCGTCATTGACGGGTTGTGGGTGGAAAAGCTTGCTTACATTTTCCAAAATCACCATACCAGACCCGGTCATCAGAATGACTGCCGTTACTAAAGCCCCTAATAAGCTAAAACGCTTGTAGCCTAGGGTATAGCGACTATCTTCTTGACGATTGGAGATCGTTTCTAGAAAGGCCGAGAGGCCAATGGCTAGAGCATCTCCCAAATCATGGACAGAGTCAGCGAGAACAGCACTGGAACCAAAGATTCCCCCTGCAATAAACTCAACAATGGCAAAACTTAGATTCAAGAAAAAAGCCAGCCAAACCGCACATTTTGTCTTCATAATCCTCAATCCTTTGATATAATAGATTCATGAACATCTTGTTCATTATCATTATCTAACATTCACAACAGAAAGGATAGAAGCAAACCGTTCGCTATGTACGTTACTGAACAGTTTGTTCAAATTGTCCATATGACAACACAGGATCGTCGTATTACCAAAACTAGAAAAGCTATCTATCATGCTTTTTTACACTTACTCAATGAAAAAGGCTACGACATCATTACCGTTCAGGAAATTATTGACCGTGCTGATGTAGGGCGTTCAACTTTTTACAGCCATTACGAGAGTAAGGAACTCTTGCTGGATGAACTCTGCCAAAAACTCTTTCACCACCTCTTTGAGCGAGATGATCAGCTCTCTCCCCAAGACTACCTAGCCCATATCTTTCAGCATTTCAAGAAAAATCAAGACCATGTAACCAGTCTCTTGCTTTCAAAAAACGATTATTTTATCCGGCAACTGAAAAAAGAACTGGAGCACGATGTCTACCCCATGGTAGCTGAGAAACTGATTCAATCTCACCCCAACATCCCCCACTCCTATCTCAAACACCTGGTCGTAACCAACTTCATTGAAACCCTGACCTGGTGGTTGAAAAAAGGCAAATCCTACAGCGAACAGGAAGTGGTCAAATTTTATTTGGAGATCCTGAAAGTTGGTTCAAACTAGAAAGAAGTTTTTTTAATGACCCTCACTCAATTTTATTTTCTCTTTCCAGCCTTATTCATGCTTCACGAACTTGAGGAAATCATATGGATGCCATCCTTTGTCAAAAAATTATCAGTACAGTTTCTAGATATTCGATTCCTTTCTTATTACACTCCTTTTACTTTCAATGCCATTGTCTTGGAGCAGTTTCTGATCCTGCTTCTATCACTTTTTCTTAGCTATCAGTTTAGCAACTATACTATTTACACAACCATCGTAATCGCTTATATCTATCATGTGTTCGGACATCTGATTCAGACAATTGTCCTTCGAAAATATGTTCCTGGCTTGTTAACGGGCAGTTTAACGAGCTTGTTCTCCATCGCATTTCTAAAAATTGAAATTTCAGTCAAACTCTATGGTTACTCTTTTTTGACTTTACTGGTTATCGTTTTAAATCTTCTAGTATCATTTATGATTCTTAATAAAATCAGTCATAAAAAATAGCACTCAGACAATCATAGGTTAGAAAGGAAACATCTGTGTCACTTTATCTAATCTTTAGCATCATCACAGTCTTCTTATCCCTTGCTTTTGCTCTTCTTCATTTAATGGCCAGTCTTTCAGAATTAAGAAAGCACAAGAATACTCTAGGAAATCGGCTTCTCCTTATCGGAAGCAACCTTGCGACCTTCTCTCTCATCCTCTACTTCTTTTTCTCGATTGTCGCACTATTTCTTTGGCTGATTGGTTGTGGCTTGATTTGCTACGGAGCCTATTGGAATGGCAAGCACAAAGAAAACTTCCATCTAGCCCACCATGTCATTCGGATCGGAATTGCTCTGATTCTTACCATTTTATTAGCCCTTATCTAAGAAAAACTCAAGTTTTATCAATGAAAACTTGAGTTTTTTGGTAGTTACGAAATCAATAAGGAATTAAAAATCCTGCTTTTCTTTAAACATTTTGACCTTTTCTTGGCAGTAATCCATTAATTTCCGTGCTTTTTCAAATGTGTAGCCTTTTTCAGATACCGACTTGACTTTCTTTTCATCAAAGTAGTAGCCTGTCAAGCCCCTAACTTCCTCTGATAAGGTGAGATAATAACCTGTTTCAATCCCCTGATCTAAATTTTTTGAAAGAGACTTCATCAGGCGTCCGAAGAGAGACTTTTTCGTCTTTTCATCACTAGAATTATTCCCTAAGTTGGTTGAAATCAAGCCCGGATGATAGGCATTAATGGTGATGTTTGAACTTTTTAAAAAGAAATCTCTTGCTAGATAGCGTGTCATCCAAATGGTATAGAGTTTGGAATTATTATAGGCCAATCCTGGATTGTATTCTTTCTCAAATCCAAAGTCCAAATCCTTAACCTTGGCAAAATGATGCATATAGGAAGAGGTATTAATAACACGGCCGTCAGCCGCTTTTTCTAACAAGGGGCTTAGCTCAGTTGTTAACATATAGGGAACGAGAACGGATAACATAAAAGTCAACTCGACATTTTCAGCACTCGCTTTTCGTTCTTTTCCTGCATACAGTCCTGCATTGTTAAACAAGACATCGACCCTTTGAAAGTCACGCTTGATTTCCTCCACAAATCGATAGACATCCTCTAATTTTGAAAAATCAGCCAAGTAGCTAAAAACTCTACCTCTCAAGGAAACGGCCCGAACCTCTTGAAGCGCCAATTCCAGTTTTTGATGATTGCGACCATGAAGGATAACCTGATGACCTTCACTGGCCAGTTTCTTTGCCAAATGTTTACCAATGCCATCCGTAGCATCTGTTATTAGTATGGTTTTGACCATATTAGTCCTCCAAGAAAGCAATGAGTTCTTTTGAAAACTCTTCTGCATATTGGAAGATCGAACCGTGACCAGCATTTGGATAAATGATCAGCTTACTATCTTTTATTTTCTCATGCATGTCATAAGAATTTTCCGTTGGAACCTGCATATCCTTATCCCCGTTGACGATTAAGGTTGGTTGAGTGATAAATGTTAGGTCGTCTTGAGAATCTTTCCCCCAACGTTTAATAGCTTTGAGTTGCGTCAAGAAACCAGCCACACTCATGTCTTTGTCCTCAAATTCCTTGGTACGCATCCCCATTCGTCCGAGAACTTTCAAGGCTTCAATTTTTCCTTGTTCATCATGGTTATAGAAGATATAGCGTTTAGGATCGATGCGTTCGAGTCCAGCTTTAAACATATAGTTAAATGTTTTCCCTGTAACCTTATCGACCTCTTTTCCACCTCGAGGTCCTGTTCCTGCCAAGATGAGACGGTTGACCAAATCAGGCTGGATTCGGACCATTTCTTGGGCAATCATTCCTCCCATAGAAAGACCTAGGAGATTGATTTTATCGTAACCAAGGGCTTTTACAAAGGCAATTGTCTGCTCAGCCATTCCAGGAATGGTTGGGGCCACTTTGCCTTGACTGACTCCGACACCAGGAAGGTCGACCACAATCACATGGTGTTTTTCAGCAATCAAGTCCAAGAGTTTTGGATCCCAGTTGTCGAGGGTTGCTGCCAAATGGACCAGCATCAGAAGAGGTAGTTTTGATTTGCCTTTGCTGAGTTCCCGATAGGCAATTTTATTTCCTTCGACAGTGATGTATTGATTTTTAGTTATAAGATATGACATTGTCTTTTCCTTTTTATTTCTTAAAGCTGAGGACCGTTTTTCCACGTGAGCGCCCATTAGCGACCTTGTCTAAGGCGCTATTCACTTCTTCAAATGGATAGACTGTATCGATAGATGGTTTGATTTCCAATTTGCTAAAGAGGTCAGCTACCTCTTGTAATTGAGCGCCATTGCTTTCTACAAAGATAAAATGGTAGTGAACGCCGTATTTGTCAGCCATCTTATCAAATTTGCGACCGGCTAGTCCAAGTAGGATCTGTTTCCATTTTGGCAGGTTCATCCGTTTGGCAAAGTCACCATTTGGCATCGCACGGAGGGACACAAGCTGACCACCTTTTTTCATGATAGACATTTGTTTTTCAGTCTCAGCGCCCCCAAGAGTATCAAGGACATAATCAACCTGGCTAACAGTTTTTGTATAATCTTCTGTTTTGTAATCGATAAAGCGGTCTGCTCCTAGCTTCAAAACACGATTAGCGCTATCTCCAGCCCCATTGGTGATGACCTTCAAACCTTTAGCTTTAGCAATCGGAATGGCCATCCCACCGACACCGCCTGTACCACCAGAGATAAAGATGGTCTTGCCAGCTTGAGCTCCCATGAGTTCTAGGGCTTGCATAATGGTCAAGGCAGTCAAAGGTACAGCAGCCGCTTCCTCATTTGAAAGATAGTCTGGAACCTTGGCTAGAGACTGACTATCGACAGCTACGTATTCTGCAAAGGCACCGATGTGGTCGAGTGGTAAACGTCCAAAAACTCGGTCTCCGACTTTGAGATTTTTGACTTGTTTACCGGTCTCTTCAATGATACCGACCACTTCATTTCCTGCAGTTTGTGGGAGTTTGTAAGGGACAATCATCTTGACTTCTCCTCTGGAAATCATATTATCCAGAGGATTAACACCAGCTGCGGTGACTTTGACCAAAACTTCTTTGTCTGTGATACTTGGTGTAGCGATTTCTGTGATGTTTAGTGTGATATTCTTTTTGTTATAAGTAGTATGTTGTGCGGCTTTCATTGTCTTCTCTTTTCTATTTTTGTTGTATCTGATACAGATACAAGTGTGGTCTTTTTAAAACTGATCTGCATGCAAATCAGTTTCGTTTTTGTTTGGCATCTTTATAAAGATTGTTAATGACATCTTCTAAGGTTTGCTGGGCTAGTTCCTTCTCAAGTTGAGCTTCAGCGCTAGCAAATAGTGGCGAAACGGCTCCTTGGATATGTTTCCCTACTGGGCAATCAGGATTGCTATTTTGATGAACTGGAAAAAGGCTAATGTGGTTGACTTCTTGTGTTGCAAAATAAATTTCAAGTAAGGTCACTTCCTTTGGAGACTTACTGAGTTGGTAGCCCGTTTTCCCTTGATGAGACTGGATTAGTCCAGCATTTTTCAATAAAGCGATTACCTTTCGAATATAACTCGCATTGGTGCCAACGCTCTCAGCCAGAGCTTTTGAACTTAAGGTTTCCTTGCTCTCACTAATCATGGTTAGGATGTGCAAGGCTACTGAAAATTTCGTATCCATATAAACTCCTTTAGATAACTTGTATCTGTAACAAGAACAAGTATAACACAAATAAAAAGAAAAGCAAGACTTTTGCTTCACTGTAAAAACACAAAAAAAGGACCCTACTGGATCCTCTTATTAATTGATAAACATAAGTATTAAGCTTTCTTTGCCGCCTTGCTCCATTGGTACCAACCAACTAGACTGTTGATAAGATAAATGAAGTATTTCCCTTGAATTTGAAGGCTTTCTCCCCACCAGAGGTAGATAGAGAAAATATTAGTGGCTGCCCAGAAAATCCATTGTTCACGGTAAACAGCTGTCATCAAGAGCTGACCAACACCATTTGTCGCATCAGTAATAGAATCACGGAACGGACGATTGGCGCCAACGGATTGGTAAATGAAACCAAAGGTTAACCACCAAAGCACACTAATTGATAAGTACTTGATCCATCCCACCGCATCCAATTTACGGGCAACAAATTCCTGCTGTTCTTTTTTGAACTGGGCTTGATAGATCCAAACCAAGAGACCAATTGGCTGCATGATGGTGAAAATAGAGAGTTGTCAAAACCTCACCGTAGAAGCCTTTTTGAAGGGCAAGCACAAGATAAATGACAGAATTGATCAAACCAAAGAGATAGTTACTGGCAAATCAAACCAGTTATCTGAGGAAGCACCCGATGATCATGAAACGTTATTAAACACAAAAGTCACCCATGTGAGTTCTTGCCAGAAGCTGAAGTTAATCCTTCAACCTGGAAAACCCGCAGAGGTGACTTTTTCTATACATCTCGATTTTTCTGACAATAATCATTAACTGATAAATATGTCTGTGAATCACCCAGCGACTCCGCTATGTCCATAATCCGCGGTGGTAGTAATCCCACTCGCTGGACAAGTTCGTGATCGCTGAACAATTCCCGTGGACTGCCGGCGAAGCCAAACTTCCCGTGTTCCATAACATACACCGACTCAAACTCGGCTGCGACCCAATCCATGTCATGGGTGATGGTCACAACTTGGTGGCCCGAATCAACCAACTGATGGAAAATTGCGGTCAACTTGCGCTGGCTTTCCCAATCAAGCGACATCATCGGCTCATCAAATAAATAAATCGCCGGATCCACTGCCAAAACTGTGGCAACGCTCAACAGCTTGCGTTCCGACAATGACAGGTCATATGGACTTTCAGCTGTTTTATCATCCAAGCCAACTCTTTTTAGAGCCGCTAAAGCCCGCCTCGTAATCGTGTCGTGGTCATCCATGACCTGCGCGACACTCCACTCCACCTCTCGTTGAACGGTCGGGTTGAAAAGCTGATCGTCAGGATTCTGAAAAGTAATCCCAACCTTCAGTAACTTTTCGACTGGTTTAAGATCATTAAAATTTTCTCCATCGATCTTAATCACACCGGTTTGTGGTGTCAGCAAGCCCGTCAACAATTTGAAGAGCGTTGATTTGCCGGCACCATTTTGGCCGACAATCGCCACCATCGGATCGGCGAAGTGTTTGTCTTCAACATCCAAGCTAAAGGACCGTTCCGGATAAGTGAACGTCAGGTGGCTCAGTTCAATTGTGGACATAACGAACCTCCTTCAGATCAGCGTAATTCACCGGATACCGGCCATCAGCCAAGTGCCAATCCATTTTTTGAGCAAGTTGCTGGATTGTCGGAGCTGGAATCTGCCAGTCAGCTGCCAAATGATTAAACACCTCACCCGGCCTGCCCTGGGCTACCATTTGACCCTCGTGCAGCACCCACACAACGTCGGCGACTTCGCACAAATCGTCAATTTCACTAGTGACAATGAAGACAGTCGTCTCTTTGACTTGGGCCAGCCATTGGAAAAATTGCTGGCGGCCAAGGGGATCCATCTGACTGGTCGGATCATCCATAATCAAAACAGCCGGATTAGCCACAATCGCCGTGGCAATTGCCAACCGCTGGATCTGACCACCGGAAAGGCTCTCGGGACGCAAATTCAGCTGTTCAATCAGCCCCATTTGAGTGGCAACTTCTTCAACCCGTTTTTGAATCAGTCCTTCAGCCATTCCCTGATTAATCAAGTCAAAGGCGATTTCATCGGCAACCGTGTCTGCCAACCCGCTTAGTTGGCCAGCTGGATTTTGCAGTACAACTCCATTCATGGCATTATAAACGGGCCAATTGTCGGACACTCGCCGGCCAAACATGTGCCAGTCGCCCTCAATCTCAGCAGACACAATTTTGGGAATGACCCCTGCCAGCACACGGCACAAAGTCGATTTGCCGGAGTGGCTATTCCCGATAATCCCAACCACCTGGCCGGTATGAACCTCCGCGTTAATCTGACGCAGTTGTGGTTGCTCAGTACCCGGATAACGGGTGGTCAAATTTTCAATTACAATCCATTTATCTTCGTCCATATCTTCCACCCAATCAATAAAATTGCCAATCCAGTCAGACCAATGTGCAGCGTCCGCGACAGGCGATACACGCGCTGGGAGGTTCTGACAGTCCGGTTGAGATTATCAAAACCTCTCAGTTGGAGCGAAATCGACCGCGTCATCGATTGATCCAAAGTCTTAATCACCAATGGAATTAGAACCGGCAGGACTGACTTTAATTTCTGAATCAACGTTTTTTGCGGATTGGTTCCGCGAACTTTTTGTGCCTGCTGGATTTTCCGCATATTGCGCATCATTTCCGGCAAAATATAACACACCGACATCAGAACGTAGACAGTTTTATAAGACAATCCGGACAGTTCCAAATAGGCCGCGTTTTCTGAAATACTCGTGGTCACCATAAAAAAGCCACTGGTCAAAATAATCACCAATACTCGACAACCCAGAGTGGTGGCGTAAATCAGGCCTTCTTTGTAGAACGACACCCCAAGCACAGAAAACAGCACAGTTTGATTCCGACTGTAAAATAACCCTTGGATGATCAGCATGGTGCAAATCAGAAACATGCTGAATCCCAGCGCCTTAAAGGTGGTAGAACTCAATTTGGAAAATAACAATAGCAGTGTTGCGACAAGAATTAATCCGGCCTGAAGCAATAAATTCATACTGGCAAAGCTCAACAACGTCATGTCCAAGATGAACAAGAGCTTAGTAATCGGATCGATCACCTGGTACCACTTGAGCTTGACCCGTGGCGCTCCAGAATTCAATGTTTGATCAGTCATCATTTATCATCGCTAAAGAAGTGCACCATCCGCTTCGGCAGCTGACGATAGATGAAGAATGCCAGGTAGGCCACGCAGACTTTATCCAAAATATCCAAGACAAACTCATCGATAAATGAGGCCAGCCACACTGGTACATGATTGGCGACCATTACCGCAAACAATGAGTCACCCCAAGCGATACCGGTCTGACCACCCCAAAAGATGACGTTGAATGGCGTTGAAATGACAGCTGAAACGATGGCAATAATAATAGCAGAAACAAATACTCGTCGCACTGACGAGAACCACCCATTGGCGTGCAAAACTCCGACAGCAATCCCAATTCCGATGCTGGTAATCGCATACACGGTTGAAATTGGCGATAAGGTCAGCCCATAGATCACGTTGTTGATGAAACCACTGATGGCACCGGCAACCGGCCCAGCCAACATGCTGGCAAGAAAGGTTCCCAAAGACCCCAGCCAAACGGGCAACTTTAACCCCTCCGCCAAGGCTTTGGCAACATAGTTAATCCCCACGGCAGCGGGAATCAAAGTCATGGTGGAAGCACTTAACTTAAATTTCCACATACTGGTACGATGAATCGATTCTGTTTTCATAATCTTCTCCTTTTGTTTTTAAAGAGCCGTGTCAGGAATGACTTTCGGACGCAACGCTCTATAGAATAGTTAATAGAACTATTTAGTCTTTTCACAATACCAACCGTAGTCGACATAGATTAATATAGTAAAATTACTATTTCTAAGTTCATACTCTATATGATACGCTTATTTTCAAAATTGTCAAGTCTTTTCTGAAAATTCTTCAAGAAATATGAAATAATTTAAAATGCCTAGCTCAGCTAGACATCTTTTGTTTCTATAATGACTTTAATCGTTATTGCTTATACTTCCTTTTTTAACAAGACAACATCTAGTCTGTCACATAAATCTCGCCACGACTATAGAGGGCAGCTTTTCCCGCAAGATAAAGCCTATCGTCTTCTAATCGGCAAATAAGATGACCGCTTCTCTTGGAGGCTTGATAAGCTCTAAATTCTACTTGTCCTAACTTATTAGCCCATAAAGGAATGACATGACAATGACCTGATCCACAGACCGGATCTTCCATGACTGACAATTTTGGAGCAAAACTTCTCGTAACGGTGTCATAGTTTGTACCTTTGGCTGTGATATTTAGGAGTAAGCCATCTAGTGCTTTAACTTTATCGAAATCTGGAGTCGCAGCAATAACATCATTTTCATGAGGGAGGATACAGACTAGATCTCTTCCAAGCCAGGCTTCAAGTGGACGGACACCAATCGCTTCTTCCATCTCACTTGTGACTGGAACTTGGTGCATCGAGTAAACTGGGAAATTCAGCTCATATAGCTCTCCTCTTTTGGTTACCAAAAGCTCCCCACTCTGAGTTGTAAAGGTTAGACTATCAACATCCACTTCTATAAATTGAAAGAGAACGAAGGCAGTTGCTAAAGTAGCATGACCACACAAATCGATTTCTCCACCGGGAGTAAACCAACGTAAATCGTAATAGCCGTTCCTTTTAACCGTAAAAGCTGTCTCAGAGAGATTATTTTCTTTGGCAATATTCTGTAAGGTATTATCCGACAACCATTCGTCCAGAAGACAAACAGCAGCCGGGTTCCCTTTAAAAACGGTATCTGTAAAAGCATCAACGATAAATTGTGGGATGGTATATTGATTCATTGGCATAGGTAGCTCCTTAAATTTTTATCTTTATTATATCTGAAAATAGGATAGAAAACAGAAAAATGGTAACTAAAAAAGCAACTTGAAAAAGTTACTTTTTTGTGTAAAGTTTTCATTATTTCTTGATAAACCCTTCTTTGACCAAAAAGTCACGTGCTACTTGGTTAGCTGGTTTACCTTCTACGCCCACTTGGTAGTTGAGCTGACTCATTTGACTCTCCGTAATTTTACCAGCTAGTTTATTGAGAACTGCTTCCAATTCTGGATGTTTTTCCAGTAATTCAGCTTTCATGAGTGGGGCCCCTTGATATGGCGGGAAGAGTTGCTTGTCATCTTCTAGGACCACGAGGTCATAGCGAGCAAGCTCGGCATCTGTAGAGTAGGCATCTGTTATCTGGATATCACCGGACTGGATAGCCTGGTAGCGAAGGGCTGGCTCCATGGTGGAGACTTGAAGATTGAGTCCGTAGACCTTCTGTAAGCCTTTGTTCCCATCCTCTCGATCATTAAACTCTAGTGTAAATCCTGCCTTGAGTTGTCCTTCCACCTTTTTCAAATCTGAAATAGTCTTGAGGCCATACTCCTGGGCAATTTTCTTAGGCACCGCGACAGCATAGGTATTCTGATAAGCCATAGGTTTAAGTAGAACTAGATTATCTTGTTTCTTAATACCATCACGCGCTGCTCGATAGACTGCTTCTGGATCATGGCCGACTTGTGGTGCCGGCTTGAGCAGACTTTCGGTCACGGTCCCTGTAAACTCGGGATAGATCGCGATATCTCCTTTTTTCAGAGCTTCATAGAGGAAGGTGGTCTTACCAAAATTTGGTTTAACGGTCACTGTCATGTCCGTGTTTTCTTCGATCAAAATCTTGTACATATTGGCTAGAATTTCCGGTTCAGGACCTAACTTCCCAGCGATGACCAGATTTTCTTTTTCAGGTTTGGGAAGAAAACTTGGTGTATAAGATACTCCCAATCCGATAACCATTACCGCAAAAGCCACAAAGATGGTCCGCAATTTGGCCTTTTCCATCCATTTGAGAAGAAGGTTAAAGGCGATGGCTAAGAAGGCTGAAGACAGGGCACCGATCAAAATCAGACTGGCATTATTGCGGTCAATCCCCAGAAGGATAAAGGAACCGAGTCCCCCAGCTCCAATCAAAGCAGCTAGAGTAGCCGTCCCGATAATCATCACAGCTGCTGTCCGAATTCCAGACATAATGACGGGCATGGCCAAGGGAATCTCGAACTTCTTCAAGCGCTCCCACTTAGTCATCCCAAAGGCAACCCCTGCTTCTTCTAGACTTGGGTCAATCCCCTGCAAACCGGTGATGGTATTTTGAAGGATGGGGAAAATGGCATAGATGACGAGAGCTGTCAAGGCCGGAAGTGTTCCGATCCCCATGATGGGAATGAAGAGCCCCAAAAGGGCCATGGAAGGAATGGTCTGGAAGATCCCAGCTACCTGTAAAACCCAGTTGCTGGCTCTCTTGCGTGTACTTAAATAAATAGCCAGAGGGACCGCCAGAAAAATCGCAAGGAGAAGGGTCAGTAATGACAGTTGCAAATGTTGCCCCAGTGCAGTGAGCCAGTCCCCAAAGCGTTCTTGAAAGGTTGTAAGTAGTTTAGACATGGTGAGCACCTCCAAACAAATCTGCCACAAAGTCGTTGGCAGGTTGGGCTAGAATGGTCTCAGAATCCGCCACCTGCACAATCTCTCCTTCCTGTAGCACCGCAATCCGATCGCCTAATTTTAAGGCTTCGTCTGTGTCATGGGTCACGAAAATAGTCGTCATACCAAATTCTTTGTGCAAGTCTTTGGTGAGAGCCTGTAGCTGTTTGCGGGAAATAGCATCCAAGGCTGAAAAGGGCTCGTCCATTAATAGAATCTTTGGTTCCCCAATGATGGCACGCACAATCCCAATCCGTTGTTGCTCCCCACCCGATAACTCGCTTGGCTTGCGATTTGCATACTCTGCAGCAGGCAGACCTACCTTGTCCAAGAGTTCTTCAGTTTTAGAGGCTATTTGGCTTTTAGTCCACCCTTTCATCTCTGGAATTAAAGCAATGTTCTCAGCGACAGTTAGATTTGGAAAGAGAGCAATGGCCTGCAAAACATAACCAGTAGAAAGACGTAACTCTCGTTCATCATAGTCCTTGATGCGTTTTCCGTCCATATAGATATTGCCATCAGTTGGCTCCAAAAGACGGTTAATCATCTTGATCATGGTGGTCTTTCCAGATCCTGAAGGGCCTACGAGGACCATAAATTCACCATCTTCAATACGGAGATTGACATCTTTTAAAATGTCTGTATCCGTGTAGCGCAGGACTACATTTTTATATTCAATCATATTCTTCCTCAATTTTCACAATTACTTTCCCGAAGGACTGGCTACTTTCAAGATAGGTGTGCGCTTCTTGTATCTCTTCTAGTCTATAAACCTTCTCAGGCCGGACATCCACTTGATACAATTCCACAAAATCGATCAACTCTTGGAGCTTTTCATTTGAAACATTCCCCGAATAAAAGGTCGTTAAATAAACATTCTTCGCCAATTCAACAATTGGATCAAAATCAGCCAAGGTCCACTGGCCACCTAATTGACCACAAGAGCAGATAATTCCTCCTTCACTTAAGTGATGGATACTATCTTTGATATGACGAGGTCCCACTAGATCTAGAATTTTTGTGAAAGACTCCTCACTTTGCAAAACGCCATCCTTCTCCAAAATCACCTGATCAAATCCAACCGCCTTCAATTGGTCTTCCTTGACTAAATTTCGGCTAGTTCCTACCAAGTGAATCTCAGGAAATTTTCCTTTAAGTAGTTTAGCAAAAGCAATTCCTACACCACTGGTTGCTCCGCGAACTAACACGCAATCTTTCTCCTCAATCTTGAGATTAAGAAAAGAGCCATAAGTTGTGTAATAGGTTTCAGGAAGGGCAATCAAGCTTTCCAAATCAAGTTCTGTC
This sequence comes from Streptococcus sp. CCH5-D3, assembly GCF_001556435.1. NCBI lineage: Bacteria > Bacillati > Bacillota > Bacilli > Lactobacillales > Streptococcaceae > Streptococcus > Streptococcus sp. CCH5-D3. The sequence goes on along the minus strand of NZ_LSIW01000036.1, from coordinate 28,293 downwards.
TTGATTGGATAAATTTGCTCATTTGGGAGAAGTGTATACTCTGCATAACCTCCATCAAAAGCTCGCCCCATCTCCCCCATAATGGAAATGATTTGCTGTCCAATATTCAAATCCGGTCGTGTCGTTTCTTCCACAAGACCGACACACTCAATTCCTAACACACGAGGAAATTGAACTGACGGCGATAAACCCTGACGGGTAAAAATTTCACTGTGATTGATACCAAATCCTTGAATTTTCACCAAGGTCCAACCGGCCTTCAAAATTGGTTTTTGTCGTTCGACAACTTCTAATACCTCTGGTCCACCTGGACTGCTCACAACAACTGCTTTCATAAGGCACTCCTTCTTAAAACTTCCCTCTATTGGTCAAGTCTTCGACCTTAGGCATGACTTCCTTATTATCCCAATGCTCAACAATTTTTCCATTTTCTAAACGGAAGATATCGTATTGAGCAAAAGGCACTCCATCCATCAAGACCTGACCATAACTAACTGCATAATTCCCTTGCGCCAAGAGTTGGAAAACAAAGTCATAGGCCACATCGTGCTCGCGTACATAGTTCTTATAAGCTTGGCTTCCTTGCCCAATCTCATGGTTATGCTGGATCAGTTCCTCTGCCACAAAGTCTTCCCATTGATCGAGTTCCTTGTTTTGGAAAATTTCTGTCAAGAAACGACGGACCAATTTTTTATTTTCTGCTGTCTTACCCAAATCTTTGATTTCAAAATCTCCAAAGATCTGATCTAGTTGGCCATTTTCAGGTATGCGATAGTAGTCAATAACGTCCCAATGCTCAACGATACGACCATTTTCATCTGCACGGAATGTATCCGTCGTTACCCATTGGGCTTCTCCACCGTTCAGATATTGGTGAACATGAACAAAAACAAGATTCCCATCTTCAATGGTACGAACAATCTTAATATCACGTTCTGGATGACGTTTAAAAAAAATCTGCAAAGAAAGCCGCAAAACCTTCTTTCCCATCTGGCACCCCTGTCGAGTGTTGGATATAGGTATCCCCTACAGAGCTAGCCTGAGCTTCTGCTACACGGCCATCTTGAATGGCATGAAGGTATAGATTTTGTGCGTTTTGTGCTTGAATAGACATGACTTATTACTCGTTTTCTTTTTTCTTTAAATTATTTATAATCCGCTCTTGATAGGCTTGAAATTCTTGGATTTCATTATCCGAAAAGCCTTGGTAGAATATCTCTCCCAGTTCCTGACTGACGCGATCTCCAATATCTTTTTGCGTCCAACCTAAATCCGTCAAGACTACAAACTTCTTGCGCTTGTCCCGGTCACTCTGTTCAATCTTAACCAAGCCTTGCTCGACCAATTTCTTTATCATGCTAGTCAATGTGTTATTAGCTAGTCCCGTCGCTAGAGCAATATCAGTTGCAGTTGCCCTTCCTTGCTCTTTTTGCCATAAGACTGTTAAAATTTTCCCCTGTTCATTACGGTATTGAGCATCTGGTTCCTTGCTCAATAGTTTTTGGAAGATACGACCATTCAATAAACGAATCTGTAGAGCTTGGTAGCCTCCTATCATCTTATCCATTTTGTCTCCTTTTTCTTCTATATCGAACTTTCTATTTTTATTGTAACTCTACCAATTACATCTGTCAACTATTTCGATATAGAAATTTATATTCTTCTATAACTTCGTATATATGACCATTCCTTACTAAAATGGCAAACAAAAAACTCCCCTATCTAAATAGAGGAGAATCTCATTTATACATTTATTCTGATTTAGTAATATCTTCACGCATCTCATCGACATTGAATTTAGCAAAGAGATACTGACGGTCTTGAACTGGGAAACGTTGATCGAGTTGGTCAACTGGACCGACTTCAACTATACCATTGTCAATAATAAAGTCCATGACATGCCCACCAAATGATAAATCATCTGATATAAAATGTAAATGATAGCCAGCCACGCTCACACCGTGGAACATTTCTGGTGTCCAAATCCCAACGATGGTACCTGAAATATTATCAGATTCATACTCTGGTTGATGAGTCGCAACTTCAGCAAATTTCGTATCAGGAGTAGACTTAGGTATCATGCGGACATGCATGTGTTTAAAATGCCCTTTAATCTTGATGGAACGGAAGAGATTAACCCCATCATAGTAAGATTCAATACGATCCTCAAGTTCTTTATCAGTCATTTCAAAACGTTGACGGAAGATAACTTCAGCTTGGTGAGGTACGACTGCTGCATAGGGAACTTTTTCATCTGGAGAAACTTCTACCACTTCGACTTTACCTTCAGAGCCTTTAGCTTGATAGGCTTTACCATCAAGAACAATCAACTCCCCATCAATAGAATCTAATGTTCCAAGACCCAAGTCTCCATGCTCCAACAATTCACCAACTGTTAAAGTACCTCCATAAAGCCCAGCCATCAAGGCTCCCAAAGTATTATATTGAAATAATTTTATGGCTTCAGACATGTCTACACCCTCTTTTTAGTAAAATTCATCTGGCAAAATAGTTTCGCCGAGTTTAATATTATCTTTATAGTCGATTGGAACATCAATAAGGACTGGTCCATCTACAGCTTGAGCCAAGGCTTCTTGGAGCAAGCTAGAAAACTCCTCTTTACTTGTTGCACGATAACCTTTCGCTCCAAAGCTCTCAGCATATTTTACAAAATCAACTGGACCAAAGTCAACCCCTGATGAACGACCGTACTTCATTTCTTCCTGGAATTCCACCATATTGTAATGGCCATCGTTCCAGATAATATGAACAATTGGCAATTTCAATCGAACTGCTGTCTCCAATTCTTGTGCTGAGAAGAGGAAACCACCGTCACCAGAAACAGAAATGACTTTCGTCTTAGGACGAACCAAAGCTGCAGAGATGGCCCACGGAAGAGCAACCCCCAAAGTTTGCATCCCATTTGAGAAAAGCAAATGACGTGGTTCATAAGATTTGAAATAACGAGCCATCCAGATATAGTGACTACCAACGTCAACGGTAACTGTCATATCATCATCCGTTTGTTCTTGTAAAACTTCAATTAAATCGAGTGGATGTACGGTACCTTCTTCAGGCTGACGGTCAAATTTAACATCTTCGACGACTGTATTTTTTAACCCTTTAAGATACTCGACTGAACCTTCAGGTAATTTGTAGCCTTGAATAGCAGGCAAAAGCAAATCTAAAGTTGCTTCTACATTACCAATCAATTCACGTTCTGGCTGGAAGTAAGTATCCACCTCAGCAGGTTCAACATCAATTACGATAATACGTGCTGAAATTTCAGCATTCCAGTTACGTGCTTCATACTCAATTGGGTCATAACCAATGGCAATAATCAAGTCCGACTTCTTAAGCAACATGTCCCCCGGTTGGTTACGGAAAAGACCTACACGACCAAAGAAAGTATCCTCTTCAAGGTCACGTGACACGATACCAGCACCTTGGAAAGTTTCAACAACTGGTAATTTAACATGTTTCAAAATCTGGCGAATAGAGTAAGTTACAGCTTCTGATGAAGCACCGTTCCCTAAAAGTAAGACCGGCAATACGGCATTTTTTATCGCCTGTGCGAGATAGTTAATATCAGAAACAGATGCTGAACCAAGTTTTGGATCCGTCATAGGCTTGATAGCCTTAACACTGACCGGAGCATCGGTCACGTCTTGAGGAATTGAAATAAAGCTTGCACCCGGTTTCCCTGACTTAGCATGGCGATAGGCATTCGCTACCGTTTCAGAAAGGGTATTAGCATCATGTACTTCAGCAGCATACTTGGTAATCGGTTCAAGCATAGCAACGTTATTCATTGATTGATGGGCACGTTTCAAAAGATCTGCACGCTTAACCTGACCACCAATAGCAAGAACAGGATCTCCTTCATCTGTCGCTGTTACCAAACCAGTAGCCAAATTTGAGACACCTGGACCAGATGTTACCAATACTACACCGGGTTTCCCTGTGATACGTCCAACACCTTGAGCCATAAAAGCAGCATTTTGCTCATGACGGGCAACAATCAATTCAGGTCCCTTATCTTCCAAAGTATCAAAAACCCTATCGATTTTTGCACCTGGAATCCCAAAGACATAATCAACATCATGGTTAATCAAACTATCAACCACTAAATCCGCACCATACAATTGCTTTTCTTCTGACATGAACACAGTCCTTCTGGCCCTAAAATGATAGAGCCAATTTTCCTTTCAAGTATAAGTCACAAAGTGTCAAAGTCTGATCATTTTTTCACAAACTTTTATCACTTCACAATTCTGTTATCATTATAGCACAGTTTTCAGACAATCTTGTGAAAAAAAGATTGTGAAATTTTGAACTTCTAGCACAAAAAGAAACACCCGATTACTATCAGATGTTCATGTATTTTTTGCCTTAGCAAACTCTCGATTAAGATAATTTTGCAAGCCTTCAAAAATCTCTAGTAACTGGAGGTAATTATACAAACTTGAGCGACCAGGGATATCTACGACATCCAAAGAAATGCGTTCCAGGTCTTTTTCATAGAGAATGCGGAAGGAAATCACTGCTTGATCAGAAAAATAATTCTCCCCTGCTAAAATAAAGCACTCATAGATGATGCCAACAGGATTAGCAACCTTCAATTCAATACGAACTGCGCCTAATCCCAAGGCCTCCACTTGCTGAAAACGCTCCAGAATAGCCTGTCGCTGACTAGGAATAAAACTCGTGATATCCATAGTGGCCCTCCCAAGATTCCTTTTTGTCTATTATAGCCTAAAGCTGAGAAAAATGCTTGTAATGGGTTTCTTGATAAGACTAAAAACCCATGAATCCTTATTTAGCTTCTTTATAATCTCTAAAGTCCGATTTTATAGTGTTATCGTAATCATGTTTATCTATCCACTCCTTAATATCAGCAAAAGAATGAATTTCCTCCCTAATACCAGCACCGTCCTCTACAGAAATTAAAATCGCTTGCTCTCCATGTGTTCCCAACCAATGTAAAATATCATTGGTCTGCTCTTCAGGAGAAAAATAGATTTGTGATTGTTTGTCGTACTCTCTATCTCTATAGGACTCATATTGAGCCAATTTCTTTTTATAGGCATCATATTTTCTATCATAATCTTTTTGAGCTTTTTGACGTGCTTTTTCGTAAGCTCGATAGTCTTTCTGATAATCTTGTTGAGCCTTTTTGTTCAGAATCTCACTGAAACTTAAAGTTTTAACAGGAAAAATAGAATCAGGAAAAACATTAAATTCTGGAAGTTTCTTTGGCTCGCTTGGTTTATTAGGTAGGCTGCTTTTCACTGGCTCAGTTGGACCGACCGGAAAATCTCCCTCCTTACCTTGACGGGTCAATAGTTTAAATTTCTTTAAGGTATTACTGTTTGTTCTTGTCTGATTAACAGCCTCTTCGTAAATATGCTTAACTTCAGAATTTTCTTTAAATAGATTAATCTGATTCTCTTGTTTTGAAGTATCTACGTTATCAATCTCTAGGATAACATTTAGATGAGCTGATAAATGGCTGTCTTTTTGAGCTGGAGAATTTCTTAAAAGCTCATTCAAGTTTCCTTCTCTCTTTAAATATCCCCACATGGTGCTATCATTCATCTGATTACGAGCAGAACTCTTATCACCGAAATAAAGCAATTCATCCTTACTGTAGGAATAATCTGGTAAGTCTCTAGTTAAAAATTTATTCGTATCTAAATTGTAAGCAAATTGCTTATCATTTTGAGAATTCGTCAAGAACACATAATCATAACCATTAATCGTTCTTAAAGACACAGCCAACTCCTCAATATCTTTAAAATTTTTTATTTTCTTCAAATATGGGGTCAAATTAATAATTTTCTTTTCAAAATTTTTGTTGATATCATAAACTACCAAATGAGCTTGATGCAGACTACTCATGGTATCGTAATAGCGAACAAATTGATTTATACCAATTAACTCAGTCGCTACATTATCTTCAGAATTATAGTAAGCAGGTACTTCATGACTGATGGCAACATATTGTTGACGTCTACCAAAAATCTCATTGGAAGTTACTTTATCAACTTTTAGAGCCATCTGTAACTCTTCTACAGCTTTTTCATGAAATTTGTGCTTTATATATATATTCCCTAAAAAGAAAAGCATTAGTATAGTCGCAGTATAAATCCTTCCACGCTTTGATAAGGGGAATTTTAAAAACATCTTTATCATAACTTTTATTACAAAAATAGCCAGAACATCACATTCTGACTATTACTCTTATTTCTCATCTTCATCCATTGAAAGTACTGATAAGAAGGCTTCTTGTGGTACTTCAACCGAACCGATAGCTTTCATACGTTTTTTACCGGCTTTTTGTTTTTCGAGGAGTTTACGTTTACGTGAAACGTCACCACCGTAACACTTAGCCAAGACGTTTTTACGAAGGGCTTTGATGTCTGTACGGGCAACGATTTTTTGACCGATGGCCGCTTGGATAGGCACTTCGAATTGTTGACGTGGAATGATTTTCTTAAGTTTATCAACGATAAGTTTTCCACGCTCGTAGGCAAATTCCTTATGCACGATGAAGCTAAGGGCATCGACCTTGTCACCATTAAGGAGAATATCCATTTTCACCAATTGTGAACGACGGTATTCTGACAATTCATAGTCAAAGCTTGCATAACCACGTGTTGATGATTTCAATTTATCAAAGAAATCAAAGACGATTTCAGCAAGTGGAATCTGATAAATAACGTTCACACGATTATCATCGATATATTCCATGGTTTCAAAATCACCACGTTTACGTTGTGCCAACTCCATAACCGCACCAACATACTCTTGAGGAACCATGATTTGAGCTTTAACATAAGGCTCTTCAATAGCATCAATACGTGTAGGATCTGGGAACTCAGAAGGGTTAGACACTTCAAGCATCTCACCGTCAGTAGTATTAACATGGTAAACTACCGATGGTGCTGTCATAATGAGGTCGATATTAAACTCACGTTCCAAACGTTCTTGGATAACATCCATGTGAAGAAGACCCAAGAAACCACAACGGAAACCAAAACCAAGGGCTTGAGACGTTTCAGGCTCAAACTGAAGACTGGCATCGTTCAATTGGAGCTTTTCAAGAGCTTCACGCAAGTCATTGTATTTATTAGACTCAATTGGATAAAGACCGGCGAAAACCATTGGATTCATTTGCTTATAGCCATGGAGTGGCTCTGCTGCTGGATTATCCGCAAGTGTTACTGTATCACCGACACGGGTATCCGCAACAGTCTTGATTGAGGCTGCAACATAACCAACATCACCTGTCGCAAGGTAGTCACGGCCAACAGCTTTAGGCGTGAAGATACCAACCTCAGTAACATCAAAGGTCTTGCCATTAGACATCATTTGAATCTTATCGCCTGGTTTAACCATTCCGTTAACCACACGCACTTGGAGGATAACCCCACGGTAGGCATCATAAACAGAGTCAAAGATAAGGGCTTGGAGAGGCGCTTCGACATCACCTTGAGGTGCAGGAACTTTCTCAACGATTTGTTCGAGAATCTCCTCGATACCAATACCAGCTTTAGCTGATGCAAGCACAGCTTCTGAGGCATCTAGTCCGATAACATCTTCAACCTCTGTACGCACACGTTCAGGATCTGCGGCTGGAAGGTCGATTTTATTGATAACTGGTAAGATTTCCAAGTCATTATCTAGGGCCAAGTAAACATTGGCAAGTGTTTGCGCTTCAATCCCTTGAGCAGCATCCACCACCAAGATTGCACCCTCACAAGCAGCAAGAGAACGTGACACTTCATAAGTAAAGTCCACGTGTCCTGGTGTGTCGATTAGGTGGAAAATATATGTTTCGCCATCTTTAGCTGTATAGTTAAGCTCAATGGCATTTAGTTTGATAGTGATACCACGTTCACGCTCGAGGTCCATACTATCAAGGAGTTGCGCCTGCATCTCACGACTTGATACTGTCTCAGTCTTTTCCAAAATACGGTCAGCAAGGGTTGATTTACCATGGTCAATATGGGCAATAATAGAGAAGTTACGAATCTTCTCCTGTCGTTGTTTTAATTCTTCAATATTTGGCATTTTTATCTTTCCTAGTTCTTACTTGTGATTATAAAAAAACTAATCGTTACCTTCTATTATACAAAAAAGACAGGCTTTTGCCTATCTCTAATATCTGCTTTCTGACCGCATTTAATCCTTCTTACTTCTTAAAATTATCGTTGTAGTGCTTATTAATAATTGCCGAGCGCTTGTTTTCTGTAGAACTACTTGAAAATGGAGCTAAACCGAAGGCTAGTACAACAATTCCCAATAGAATGAGACTAAAAAATGGGTGCTCTATAATATAGTGTAAAATGTCTGACATAGAAAGGCTCCTTTTAAATCATAATTATTTACGATTATATTATCAGAAATATTATGTTTTATCAAGCAAAAAAAGAGAGCCTTTCGCTCTCCTTTTATTTTAATGGAATTGCATCCCACCATCCACGATGATGGTTTGACCTGTGATGTAGTTTGAGTCAGGTCCAGCTAAGAAGCTAACTGCTGCTGCCACATCTTCAGGTTCTGACAAACGTTTGAGAGTAATATCTTTAGCAAAAGTTTGCATACCCCATTCATCATCTTTACCAGCGTTCTTACCAACTTCATGAGCAATGTCAAACATCATTGGAGTTTTAACGATACCTGGTGCATAAGCATTGACAGTGATACCTGAATCAGCCAAGTCACGCGCCAAAGTTTGAGTGATACCACGCACTGCGAATTTAGTACCACCATATACAGTCAAGTTAGGGTTACCTACGACACCTGCTTGTGAAGTCGCATTGATGATTTTACCACCATGACCAAGTGCTTTAAATTGTGCTTGTGCAGCTTGAGCACCCCAGATAACACCACCGACATTGATGTTAAATGTACGTTGGAACTGTTCTTCAGTAATAGTATCAAGTGGTGTTGTTGGTGCTACACCGGCATTATTAACAACAACATTCAAGTCACCAAAGTGATCAACAACTTTTTGGAAAGCAGCTGCTACTTCAGCTTGTTTAGATACATCAGCTACAACCGCAAATGCTTTGTCTGTTGACAATTCAGCAACAGCTTTTTCTGCAGTTTCAGCGTTGTAGTCCAATACTCCGACTTTAAAACCATCTTCAACCAAACGTTTTGCAATCGCAAAACCAATACCTTGACCTGCACCTGTAACAATAGCAACTTTTGACATACGAAATCCTCCTCTACCAATTAGAGTCACTGGCTTAATACCGAGCCTTATCTCAATTGGAATACGCTAAGTTAGTCAAGTTCTGGCAAAGTCATTTTCATAGGCTTTGTCTTAACTCAATTAAAATTCTACCCCTTTATGAAAACGTTGTCAAGTAATTATCAAACTTTTCTGAAAACAAATAAGACCAGCTTTGGGTGACCTTATTCCTATTATTCCTCAAATTCAAAACCTAGTGCTTCCATATCGTCCAAGCCACCCAAGTTAGTCACCTTAGTATAGCCTCGCTCTTTAAGAACTGATGCAGCAAATTCTGCACGAGGTCCCATTTTACAATAGAGGTAAATTGAAGCGTCTTTTTCAGCTGGAATCTCAGCAGAAAAAAATTGTGTATGAGGAATCAAGAGGGCATTCTTAACATGACCTTCTGAATACTCTTCTGGACTTCTGACATCAATTAACAGTCCACCCTTAGCTAAATCAGATTGAATCTGTACTAAATCCATCTTACTCACCAAACCAAATCTGAATTTCTCGAGCCGCAGATTCTTCTGAGTCAGAACCATGAACGATATTCGGAACCATATCCCCATCTGGTGCAGTTGCAAAGTCTCCACGAATCGTTCCTGGAGTAGCATCCCCAGGATTAGTTGCTCCCATCATATCACGCCATGACTTGATAACACCAGGGCCAGACATAATACCAATAACTGCTGGGCCACTCATCATGAATTCAGAAATACTAGGGAAAAAGGGTTTATCAACCAATTGGGCATAATGTTCTTTAAGACGTTCTTCGTCAAGCATCAGCATTTCCATTCGTTCAATAATGAAACCACGACGTTCGATACGATCAAGCACTTGACCAATTAGATGGCGTTTAACAGCATCTGGTTTAATAATAAAGAATGTTTTTTGCATGTTCTCAACCTTCATCGTTTTTTTCCATTTTACCATAGGAAGCATCATATTGCAGGGTAAAATCTTATATAGTCTTAAACTATGCCCTCAGAAAGAAATTAACTATTTTTTATTAATGCAAATAAAAAGTATCATGGAATAAAATGATATTTTGAGGTTAATTTTATGACAAAATCTAAATTCCAATTAGTCGGTTCTCTTCTTCGTCCAGCGGATCTCCGCAAACATAAGGACGAAATCGAGCATCGTGACGACATCCAGTATCCTTTCTATGATGCCCTTCCTGGTTATCAAGAAACTGAAACAGCAGATATTAAGCAAATTGTGGCTGACCAAAAAGCTAACGGCATTGACATCCTTACTGATGGTGAGTTTGGACGTTCTATGTGGCATTTAGACTTTGTCTGGGGATTTAAAGGAATTGAACGCTACATTGCTGAGCATGGCTACACTTTTAAAGACCATGATGGTGGTCAATATGAAACACGTAAAGATATCGGTATTCGCATCACTGAGCCGCTCTCAGGTAAAAACCACCATTACCTAGATATCTATAAATTGGTTAAGGCTGAGGCTGGTGATGAAGATACCAAACAAACTATCTGGGGTCCTGCTCATGCCTACACTGAACTTGCTATCTTTGACCGTTTGGCTGGTCCTGGACAAGTCTATGAAACAAATGAAGACCTCAAAAAAGGTTTGATTAATGCCTATAAAGAATTCTTAGAAGAATACAAGGCTATCGGTGGAAAAATTGTTCAATTTGATGACTGTCTCTGGGAACTTTTTGACCCATCAAACCCTGCAAGTTTCTTTGCGGAAGGTAATTCTGATTTAGCAGAATTGGCTGATGAGTTTGTAGCTATCAATAACGAGGTTGTAGACTATGCTCACGAAATTGGTTTAACGGTTTGGACGCACAACTGTCGTGGTAACTATGAAAGCCGTTCTGCTGCCGAAGGAACTTACGAAGCCATCGCTAAGAAGTTCTTGGCAGAGCAACACTATGACCGTTTCTTCCTTGAGTGGGATAGCGACACCGCTGGTGATATCAAAGCTCTCGAAGCCCTCAAAGACAGCAAAGCTGAAGTTGTACTAGGACTTTTGTCTTCTAAAACTACTGAGCTTGATGACGAAGAACGTGTCCTCGATTTGCTTGAAAAAGCGAGTCAAATCCTTCCAAAAGAACGTCTTTTCCTCTCTCACCAATGTGGTTTCGCCTCATGTGACTCAGGGAATGAGTTGGCAACACCTCAACAATGGGCTAAAATCAAACAAGGTCAAGAAATCGCTAAGAAATTCTTTGGTTAATTGAATACTTTTAAATCTGAAAATCCCTTGCCGTATTCGGCAAGGGATTTTAATGTTGTCTAAGCTTGAATAAAAGGTTGTAAATCCTTAAGAGCTCTCTCTGCGATCTTTTCATAACGCTCTTTCTTGTCACGAATACGTGGCCCTTCCAACTCTTTGATAATACCAAAGTTAACATTCATTGGTTGGAAATGTTTACTTTCAGCATGTGTCACATAATATGGCAGACTACCGATAGCTGTTGTGTGAGGGAAGATAACCTCATCTTCACCCTTAAAGAGACGGGCAGCATTGATGCCGGCAACCAAACCTGAGGCAGCTGATTCAACATAACCTTCTACACCAGTCATTTGTCCCGCAAAGAACAAGTTAGGGTTTGATTTTGACTGGAAAGTCTGTTTGAGCAAGTTTGGCGAATCCATGTAAGAGTTGCGGTGCATAACCCCATAACGCACAAATTCAGCGTTTTCAAGACCTGGAATCATTTGGAAGACACGCTTTTGCTCTCCCCATTTGAGGTGGGTTTGGAAACCAACGATATTATAGAGGCTACCAGCCGCATTGTCCTGACGAAGCTGTACAACCGCATAAGGAGTCTTAAAGTCGCCGTCACGTGGCCCTTTGTAATCTTCAGGATACTCCAAACCAACTGGTTTCATAGGACCATAGAGCATTGTCTTGATACCACGTTTAGCCATAACCTCGATAGGCATACAGCCCTCGAAATACTTTTCTTTTTCAAAAGAATTCAAAGGAGCTTCTTCAGCTGTTGTCAAGGCCTCGTGGAAGGCCATGAACTCTTCCTTGGTCATTGGACAGTTTAGGTAAGCTGCTTCACCCTTGTCATAGCGTGACTTAAGGTAGACTTTGTTCATGTCGATAGTCGCTTTATCAACAATCGGTGCAGCGGCATCATAGAAATAGAAACCATCTCCACCGTTAAGCTTGTGAATTTTTTCAGCTAAAGCATCAGAAGTCAAAGGACCTGAAGCAATAACTGTAATGGCATCATCAGGAATTTCTGTGATTTCTTCACGGATAACTTCAATTAATGGATTGTTCTCAATTTCAGCTGTCACTGCTTCTGCATAACCTTCACGGTCAACCGCCATGGCACCACCAGCTGGCACACGGTGAGCTTCTCCATTACGCATAATGATAGAGTCCAAGCGACGCATTTCTTCTTTAAGAAGCCCTACAGCATTTGTCAAGCTATCGCCACGGAAAGAGTTAGAGCAAACCAATTCTGCAAAGTTTGTTGTCTTATGCTGAGGTGTTGCTTTGACCCCACGCATTTCATATAGTTTTACCGGAATACCACGTTTAGCAATCTGATAAGCTGCTTCAGAGCCGGCCAAACCAGCTCCAATCACGTTAATATAATCTGCTTTTGATTGAGACATGACACTAATACCTCTTCGAGAACAAGATGAAATCCTGCCCCCACAAATCTTTCTTCATTTTTACTCTTAGTAGTATAGCAAAAAACTCCTCATCTGGCGACTAGGAGTAATCTGTATTTAAAGGGGTAAAATGATAGTCACTTTAGCACCACCCGTGCTATCGTCATTCGAAAGAGCAAGACTACCATGGTGTAAGCGAATAATATCATTGGCAATAGTCAGACCAAGGCCACTATGATTGCGGCTCTGTCTGCTTTTATCCTCTTGATAAAAGAGCTGAGTAGCTTTTTCAAGAGATTCAAGGGAAAATCCAGAACCAGAATCAAGGCAGATAAACTTGAATTCATCTTCTTCTACCCTAGCGGTCAGGAGCAACTGACTGCCACTGGGTGTATGCTCTACAGCATTTGAAACAATATTCATAAAAGCTCGATTCAACAAGGACCTGTCCCAATGGCCTATGATTGCTTTATCAATTTCCTTCTTGTCAAATACTACATTGATTTGTTTGGTTTGAGCTAATGACAAGGTTTGAGCGTAAATGTCTTCAACAAATTCCCTAACCGAAATGTCTTCAAGCGTCAAGGTTTTCGTCAAACTCGTTTTGTTGAGTTCGGACAACTCTTTAACATAAGCATCAACCTGTGTAATCCCCTTTTGAAAATGCTCTAACAAGTCCATCTGTTCTACATCTAAGGGCGTCATGGCTAAGAGGTCTGCATTCCCACGAGCAACTGTCAGTGGAGTCTTTAAGTCATGTGTCAGGGCAGAAATCTGATTTTGCTTATCTTGCTCTGCCTTCCAATTTTCCATCAAAGATTCACGGAGCGCAACCCTCATGTCATCCAAGCCACTTAAAACCTGATTGAATTCCTTAATTGTAGACTGGGAGGTTTGAAAATCCAAGTCTTGTTGGGAAATTTTTTCAGTAACTTTTAATATAGGTTTAAGCTGCTGGCTTAATTTATTTGCATAGTAAAAAGTTAAAATAATAAATATGAGGAGAATGAATACAATCATTGAGCCAATCATCATAAGATCAGCATTAGGAAAATGCTGATTCATCCACGCATTATGATACCTAGGTGATAATTGATAGTTGACAATGACTATGCCATCTGACCGTTCAAAAGACTGAAAATAGCCGTATATCCCACCGTGAGCATTCTTGAATTGGTAATTTAGTAAGGATTCTTCTTGCAAGTTAACAGGCATGTTAGTCTTTTTAAGCTTAAAATCCCTAGTTAAAAAGACATAACTCGTACCATCAGGTAAAATCTCGGGATTAAAGACCTTAGAAGTTTCAATATCACTTCTCACAGCAGACAAATCACTCTCAACTTGATTTGCTGGAATCACAACTCCAAAACGATAAGACAAGCTGAACAAATACAAAATAAGAAGACTGCTGATTGCCGAGAGGACCGTCAGGCTAACGACATAAGATAACAAGATTGTTCTTAGAGAGTGTTCTCGTTTTTTAATTAGTGCCACTTGTAACCAATCCCCCAGACTGTTTCAATAGGATTTTGCCCAACATCTTTGAGCTTTGCACGGATATTTTTGGTATGTTCAGCCACTGCTGTTGGACTTCCTTTATCCTCATAGCCGTACAAATGCGTGTAGATTTGTTCTTTTGAAAAGACTTGTCCCTTATTTTCAGCCAAAAATTGACAAATACCGTACTCAGACTTAGTCAAATCTAACAACTGATTCTCAACATAAAGCTCCTGAGCTGACAAATCAAACTGAAAATCTCCAAGTGAAAGCTTATGATGGCGCTCACGATGTTCCCGTCTCAAGTGAGCAGCCACACGCGCTTGAAGTTCTTTAACTCCAAATGGCTTGCAAATATAATCATCTGCACCATAAGTCAAGCCTTGGACAATATCAGCCTCTTGCGTTTTGGCTGTAATAAAGAGGATGGGGCAATCCACCTGATCCCGAATCTCATGACAAAACTGGAGACCGTCAACATCAGGCATCATGATATCCAGCAATATCAAGTCAAACCGTGGCAACGAGTTCTTATCCAAATCTAAAACACTTGTAAACCCCGTCACCTTATGATTTTTAAGCTCTAAAGCTTTTACAACCAATTTCACAATATCTTCTTGATCATCAATAACAAGTATTTGAGCCATAAGCTTTCCTTTCGTACAAAATTACCTTTATCATATCATCTATAGAAGATAACTGACAAGGCGTAGAGTAGATAAATATGTGTTGGGTAAAAAATGTAGAACAAATATTTTGACCCTTTACCTCTCTTACCGTTATAGCAAAGCATTAAAGGAGCTGCAAAAATTTCCATCCATTCAATGTATTTAAACATTAAGTCGTGAATAGAAAGTCTACCTAATACAATCGCCATTAGTACCCAAACAAGACTAACACTCACAAAAGCAAGCACTTCTTTCTTAAGATTCTTATGACAAAGATACATAGCGATACCAGTCAAAAGCAACCATGTTCCTCCATCACTAATAATTGTATGAACTGGTAATACTGTAAAATTTAGTAAATTTAGTAGAAAACCTAACATAGGTTTGTTTGCGCTTAGCAGATAAAAAGGTGCCATTAACCATGGAAGCAATAAGGGGAAAAGTAAGGTTGGGATTCCTTTTAGATATTTCTTTTCTTGAATCCAAGCGATACCTTGAAGAGCAACGAGCAAGATAGCAAATGATGATAGCATCATATTTTGTGGAAAGAAACCATCTGGCCTCACAAGAGGATGTAAAAAATTATAAAACCCAAACTGAATCAATCCCATCAAAATCGCTAAAGCATAAATCTTTAGGAAGTATTTCTTTCGATTGTGTGTATGGACGAAACCTTCAATCACAGCAAATAGAAATAAGGGGGCCGCTAATCTCCCAATCATAGTAAACCAAATAGGTATTTTCCCTGTATAGTCAAAAAAGTAATGAATATGGTCAAATACCATAGTAATGAGGGCTATATATTTGAGTTGGAAACCTGATAGACTTAAACGTTTCATAATAACTCTCCTTTCTTTCATTCTCAGTATAAAAAACAAATTTAAGGAAAGTATCAGTTTTTTGGATAAAATACAAAAAACTATCCCAAGTCTTAACTTGAGATAGCTATGTCTTTATTTAACAACAGATTCTTTGTAGTCACACTCTTCGTTACTACAGATGACTTGTTTGCCACCACCACGTACTTTCTTCTCGACGAGGTAATCGCCTGATTTAGGACAGTTACGTCCAACAGGGATATCCCACGACGTAAATTCACAGTCAGGATAGCGATCACAACCGTAGAAGACACGATTACGTTTTGTCTTACGTTCGATGACCTGACCTTGACCACAGGTTGGACAAGTAACGCCAATTTCTTTAGTAATGGCCTTGGTGTTATGACAGTCTGGGAAATTACTACATGCGTAGAATTTACCGTAACGACCAAGTTTGATGACCATTGGGTGACCACAGATGTCGCAATCAAAACCAGCAGGCTCATCTTTGATTTGGATTTTTTCAATTCCTTCTTCAGCTTTATCCAATTCTTTTTGGAAAGGTTTGAAGAATTCATCGATTACCTTCTGCCATTGTTCCTTACCAATTTCAACCTTATCAAGTTTACCCTCCATTTCAGCGGTGAATTTAACATCCACGATATCTGGGAAGAATTCTACGATTAAGCTATTGACGATTTCTCCAAGCTCCGTTGGTTCAAAACGTTTAGCCACCAATTTGACATAGTAGCGACGCTGGATAACATCAAGCGTTGGCGCATATGTTGACGGACGACCAACACCATTTTCTTCCAGCGTCTTAATCAGTGTCGCTTCAGAATAGCGTGCAGGTGGTTGCGTAAAGTGTTGTTCAGGCGTTGTCACAACCTTCTTAACCGTATCACCTTCAGCCATATCAGGAAGCATTTTATTTTTATCAGAGTCGTTGTAAACGGCCATATAACCGTCAAACTTGATTTGGCTACCATTTGCTGTGAAAATGACTCCGTTTTGAGACAAGGTCACCTTCATCGTATCAAATACAGCAGCTGTCATTTGACTGGCCACAAAACGATTCCAAATAAGGGTATAGAGCTTCAGCTGATCCTTATCCAAATACTTGGCAATGCTTTCTGGTGTTTGGAAAACATTTGACGGACGAATAGCCTCGTGGGCATCTTGCGCCGCTGAGCTATTTTTCACCTTACTACCATGCTTAGAATACTTAGAACCAAAGCGTTCTGTAATAAACTCAGCAGCCTGGTTTTGTGCCACCGGACTGATACGTGTAGAGTCCGTACGCATATAGGTAATCAAACCTTGAGCTCCTGAACCCAGATTAATCCCTTCGTACAACTGTTGGGCAACCATCATGGTCTTACGTGTACGGAAGTTAATCTTATTGGCAGCATCCTGTTGGAGAGAGGAGGTAGTGTATGGCAATGGTGCATTACGACGGCGTTCTTTTTTCTCTACCTTATCTACGTTGAAGTCGTCACTTGTAATACGAGAAAGAACAGCTTGAACATCGTCATTATTGTTGAGCTTAAGCTTTTTACCATCCAAGCCATAGAAGCTAGCCTGAAACTTCTTAGCCCCCTTCTTAAAGGCACCATCAATAGTCCAGTATTCTTCTGGTTTAAAGGCCTTAATTTCATTCTCACGGTCAATAATAAGCTTAAGAGCTACCGATTGCACCCGACCTGCAGAAAGACCTTTCTTAACCTTCTTCCAAAGAAGAGGTGAAATAGAGTAACCCACAATACGGTCCAAGACACGACGAGCTTGCTGCGCATCTACCAAGTCCATGTCAATGGCGCGTGGCTCCACAAAGGCATTTTTCACTGCATCTTTAGTAATTTCGTTAAAGACGACACGATTTTTCTCCTCTGGCTCTAATCCAAGAATATGTGACAAATGCCATGAAATGGCTTCCCCTTCACGGTCCGGGTCACTTGCGAGAAAGACTTGCTTGGCTTTTTTAGCCTCTTTCTTCAATTCATTGATAAGAGGTCCTTTACCACGAATATTAATGTACTGAGGTTCGTAGTTATTTTCAAAATCAATAGACATACTTGATTTTTTCAAATCACGGATATGTCCAACAGAGGCTACAACTTTATAATTGCGCCCAAGGTACTTTTCAATGGTTTTTGCTTTGGCAGGAGACTCCACGATAACCAAATTTTTCTTTGGTGTCGCCCTCTTTTTAGTCGTCTTTTTAGCCGTTGTTTTCTTTGTTGTTTTAGTTTTTGTTTTTGTTGTCGTTGCTGTCGCCATAGACTATTTCCTTATAATGTTGTAAACTGGCTGCGCCACTAATCTGTCTAAAATCTAGTCACAAGACATTAAAAAATGTAACATCTTGGACCGAGCAACTAACATGATACCGTCCTTTTCTTTAACTGTCAATAAAAAACTTTTTCCCTATAGGAGAAGTTTGATTTTCAAGAAAACTCTGAAAGGATGTCAAACCCTGTCGTAATGCACTTTGCACCCTCTTGAATCAAGTGATGACATCCATCCGATTTTCCGTCTAAAATATTTCCAGGTATGGCGAAAACATCTCTTCCTTCTTCCATGGCACGCTCACAAGTAATCAGACTCCCCGAACGAAGCTTAGCTTCAACCACCATAACTCCTTGACACAATCCAGAAATAATCCGATTGCGTTCAGGAAAGTGATACTTGAGAGGTTGTTCACCTGGTCCATATTCTGAAAGAACTAAATGATTTTTGGACATATAGTCCTGCAAAGCTTTATTTTCTTTTGGATAATAAACATCAAGTCCTGTCCCGATAACTGCAATGGTCTTACCTTTATTTTTCAAGGCCTCCATATGAGCACAAGTATCAATCCCACGAGCCAAACCACTCACAATAGTAAAGTGATTCCCAAGTTCACTAACAATTTTTCGAACAGACTGTTTGCCTATTTCGGAGCAGTTTCTTGCCCCAACAACAGCTAGCTTTGGTTTACTTAGCAAATCAATATTCCCTTGATAAAAGAGGAGGACAGGTGGATTATAGCTATGCTTCAGCTCAATGGGATACTCCTTATCAAAAATTGATAAGGTCGGAAAACGTTGAAAATCTTCCTTAAGCTGCTTAATATCTAAATTCTTGTATTTTTCCATAAAGAGAACTGCATTTTTAGACTTAGATACCACTGCCATATCACGTAAGCTCAGTTTTTTATCTTGATTTTTTTGATAGTCTAAAATATTAAGAATATTTAAATTTGTCAATCCAGCTGCTTTTAGTTTAAAAAGTTCAAAGTTATTCATGTAACTACCTCCATTTCATTATTCGCAAGAGAAATAGAAAAAAAGCCCCTTCATGGAACTTTTGTTAATTATAAGGCATTTTCAGAAGTAAAATATGATGCCGCTCCTAAGAGGTTACTGTCGTTATGGAAATGACAAGCTTGAATTGTTATCGGCTCAAAACCTAATTCTGGCTTTTCATTAAATAACTCTTCATAAGCATTAACAATACCTTCTATCAAAGAATTTTGACTGCTGATGCCTCCACCGATAACAACTCTATCCAACTTAAAGAAACTCTGCAAATTAAGAATCAGAACAGCAATTTCATGACAATAGTCCTTAAATAGACAGTTTAGTTGTTCAGAGTGATTTTCATCTAAAGCGGAGAAAACAGCTAAACCATCATCCTGTTCAAAACCGAGTATTTGACTAGCTTCATGAACGAAACCTACCGCAGAACCTTTATTATCAACAAGACTAAATAGAGCATGCTTGAATAGCCCCAACTGAAAAGGGAGAACGGTTTGACCCATGCTTTGGGGACTTGGCGCACGCAAATATTGGGTAACCGACAGAGGACTTAACAAGGCCCCCTGTGAGACAAGTCCTAAGCCAACACCAGTACCCAAAACCAAGGCAGCACCACAATCTATATCCTGTAAGCTACCGTATCTTGCTTCAGCCAAAGCTGCCGCATCAGCATCATTGATAACTTTTACAGGCAGTTGAAATGTTTTGGACAAGCGTGTCCCAAGTGGAATAGCGGTTAAATAAGGGATAAGGCCACCCTTGAAAACAAAGCCATGTTTACTATTAATTTCGCCCGGGCATGCAATGGCAATACCAGAAATACCATTCTTAAATGATGAAATAATACTCTCTAAAGTTATCCAGAAATTATCTAGGGACGATGGTGTCGGCTCTTTAGATTGATTGCTAATGCTAAAATCATCATCAACTAATCCAAATTTGATAAAGGTTCCTCCGATATCAATAGCTAAAATCACTCCACTTCACCTACTTTTTTATTATTGACTTTATTGGTTCGAAGCTTCTTCTATGAATTGGCGTGACACCAAACTTATCTATGCCAGACAAATGCTCTTTGGTGCCATAGCCAGCATTTTTGGCAAAGGCGTATCCAGGAAACTCCTGCTCATAATCAGCCATCATCTTATCCCGAGTTACCTTTGCTACGATAGAAGCTGCTGCAATAGATAAAGAATTAGCATCCCCTTTTATGATTGATGTTTGTCCTATAGGTAGGTCCAAAGTCATGGCATCAATTAGCAAATGTTCAGGTTGGGGTTCGAGTTTTTCAATAGCTTCTACCATGGCCAATTTGGTAGCTTCATAAATATTGACGTCATCAATCACATGATTATCCTTAATACCAATACCGACAGCTACTGCTTCCTTCATTACCTGCTTATAGATAGCTTCATGTTTAGATTTTGGAATCTTTTTACTGTCATTGAGACCCTTTATTTTGCAAAACTTTGGTAAGATAACAGCTGCAGCTACAACTGGGCCAGCTAAAGGACCACGTCCAACTTCATCAACACCTGCAATAAGTTCAACTCCCTGAGTATAAAGCGATTTTTCGTAACTGAGCATCATTTCTAAGCGTTCTTCCTCAGCAATCTCAGCTAGGATAGCTTTGCGTCGTTGCTTTATGGCAGTCTGTACACCAGATCGACTATCTTCCTCAAAACTTGCCCATCGGTAGTCATCAAGATCTGTCAATGCTGCCAATTGCTCCTTGACTTCTTTAATTGTCGCCATCAGTATCGACCCCAACAATATCAAGTGTGTAACGGCCTAGTTTTCCATCACGAACTTCTTTGACAAATAGATTATAAAAACGGTCATAATCTTCACGGAAGCCAAGTTTTCGAGTCATTTCCATAATGATTTCTGGTGCCTCTTCTTCAAGATCAATCCCTTTGAAACGTTCCTCTAAACGTTCAGGGTAGTAAGTTTTAAAATAGTTGAGTCCAAATATCGTCACTTCATCCATTGGCAATAGTTGGTCCTTGATGGCACCAGTCAAAGCGAGTTTCAATCCAACCAATTCATCTTCAAACTTAGGCCACAAAATACCTGGAGTATCAAGAATTTCCAAGTCTTTATTAGACTTCAACCACTGTTGACCTTTTGTAACGCCGGGTTTATTTCCTACAACAGCAATCTTTTTACCAGCTAAGCGGTTCATCAAGGTAGATTTCCCTGCATTTGGAATCCCAATAATCATGGTTCGTAAGGTCTCTTTCTGAATACCGCGTTCACGTAGCCGTTGAATCTTGTCAGCCATAAGACTCTTAGCAGCATCTGTTACCAATTTAACTGTAGATTGTTCCTTGGAATTGATGGCCAAGGTTTTAATCCCTTGACTCTCAAAATAGGTACGCCATTCTTTCGTACGATTACTGTCAGCAAGATCAGCTTTATTGAGAATTAAAAGCTTTGGTTTATCGCCAACAATTTTGGTCAACATAGGGTTCTGACTTGATAGTGGCAAACGTGCATCCACCAAAATCGTTACAAAATCAACATGCTTAAGATTTTCCTGAACCTGTCGACGGGCCTTAGACATGTGACCTGGAAACCATTGAATAGTAGCCATGTATGTTTCTCCTTTTGTATACTTAGCAAAATATCATTTAAAATCTTTAAAAAAAGCCAAATCATTGGCTTTGCTTTACTTATATTATAACAGATTTAGTTTGAGATGCCCAATTGATAAAAGTTTCCTAAGCCTCAACAGGCATAAAGTTACCTACAATTTTACCGATAATTCGAGGGTCTTCATCGTAAGGAGCAAACTTGTCTCCATAGCGTTTATTAAGAGAAACTAAACGAAGACCGTCTTCCTCACGATAAACCTTTTTGATATAGGTTTGACCATCCCAGTCTACAGCATAGACAGCTCCATCATAATCAAAACCTGTTTGTTTGATTAGCACGACTTCGCCATTTAGGTAGGTAGGTTCCATTGAGTCTCCAAATACCCATGACGCAAAATCATGATCTAATTCTTCATCATAGAAAACTTCATCATAATTGCCATCACCAAAATAAGTATAACCTGTTCCGGCTGATAAACGCTCGAAAACTTTGTAAGAGTAAAGTGGAATAACAGGTGCTTTCTTCTTTTCTGCTTCTTGCTCATCCAGAAGAGCTTTAGTGAGTCGCAAAGCTTCTTGACGATTTTCCTCATTTAATTCCAAGTACACTTCTACAATCTCATGCTCAGATAGAAAATATGTCTCAGCTACACCAAAAAGTTCAGCCAATACCGATAGATTCTTTTGATTTGGTTTCGTCTTACCATTTTCCCAGTTAAAATAAGAGGAGCGAGAAATTCCTAGATGCTTAGCCACTGCTGCCTGACTCATTCCTTGTGCTTCTCGAATTTCCTTAAGTCGTTGTCCTGAAAACATAGCCACCTCCGTAAGTTAATAAACTAACATAAGTTTATCAAAAAAAGCAGTTAACTTCAAGTAAAACTAACTACTTTTACAATTCTCTTTTGTATTATTCTTTAACTAAAAATCCTAGATGGTTTAGTGCCTCTTCTATATAAGCCATATCCTGTTCACTATCTGCTTCGACAAGATGGTAATGAACGCCATTTGTTAAATCAGATAAGGGGCGAAAGTCATTTGACGATGATTGATCTAAAAAATGACTAACATCTCGACGACAAGTCAATTTCAACAAAGTCTGAATTTCTCCGTAAACTGGATGATCTATCATGATATTTTGAATACGTCCTCCATTATCAACAATAGCCAAAAGCTCATCTTTCATATCTGACACAGTATGATTCACCTTAAACAGCCTACGTATATAACAATTGTCATCGCTACTTTTATAGATATAGCCCCTATTAGTTGAAATAATCTGGGCACCATCTGCACGTAAGAGGGCAATATCTTGAACAATGATTTGACGTGTCACACCAAAATGCTCCGCCAAACTTTGTCCATTCATTGCTTCTTTAGCTCCCTTTAAGAGTGCCAATAATTCTTCTTTTCGATTTGAAGCCATAGACAAACCCTCCCTCTTTCAACTAGCGTATTTTTCGAATACTTTTGAAAATCGTTAATGCTATTACATAGTCTATCATACTATGGATAATAGTGCCAAAACCAACTAAAACAAACAGAACATAAAATAGTTTTTGGAAATCCTCACCAGTTACAGAATAAAAAATCACGCAAGCAAGAACTTCACCGATGGCATGAATAACCCCTAAAACAAAGTTGAAAAGTAATGATGATTTATGGTTTTCTATCGTCTGTGGAAATTTTTTCAAATAGAGTGCGCCTAAAAAACCAAATATAATATGAGAAAAGGCTCTAAAAACAACCACAATCGGATAGCCGGCCATAAAGAATCCTAAACTAGAAGCTAAGATAACAAAAGCTGCTACCCAGGGCGATATAAACATAGCTAGAAATATTGGAACATGACTCCCCAAAGTATACGAAGCCGGTGGGATGATTAGTTTAATTGGCATAATACTTGGGATAAGGATAGCAATTGCAGTTAATAAAGCTGCAAAGGTCATTTCTTGAATTCTCTTTTTAGGTTTCATTATTTACTCCTTTTACTGTATATACATTAGTATATTACAGTGTATAGTTATATAAGTCAATAATTTTCAGAAAAAAACACTAGAGCAAAGTGCCCTAGCGTTCTAAGTTTCTTATTTACGTTTTTTCTTAGCTTTCTTCATCTTGTTGGCTTGACGCTTCATCGCATGTTTCATGGCAAAGGAACCAACCTTACCTTTAAGACCACCACCAAGCATTTGACTAAGGTCCATATTACCAAGGTCTGGCATACCTGCGCCACCCATCATGCCTTCAAGAGCAGACATGTCCATATTACCCATATCAGGCATATTTGGCATGTTTTTTGGAAGATTATTTGGGTTAAGACCCATTTGACGCATCATTTGCTCCATATCACCAGACATAACACCTTGCATCATTTGTTTGGCTTGGTTGAAGTCTTTAATAAACTTGTTTACTTCAATAAAGGTATTCCCTGAACCATTTGCAATACGGCGACGACGACTTGGTGTCAAAAGATCTGGATTTTCACGCTCTTCTGGTGTCATTGATGATACAATGGCACGCTTGCGTGCAATCTGTTTCTCGTCTACTTTAACATTAGCCAAGGCTGGATTGTTAGCCATACCTGGCAACATCTTAAGCAAATCCTCCATAGGACCCATATTTTGCACTTGGTCTAATTGGTCGATGAAGTCATTGAAGTCAAAGGTATTTTCACGCATCTTTTCAGCCAACTCAAGAGATTTTTTCTCGTCGTACTCTTGAGAAGCTTTTTCAATAAGGGTAAGAAGGTCACCCATACCTAAGATACGGCTTGACATACGGTCTGGGTGGAAAGTCTCAATATCTGTGATTTTCTCACCAGTACCTGTGAATTTAATTGGCTTACCAGTAATCTCACGAATAGAAAGAGCCGCACCACCACGTGTGTCACCGTCAATTTTAGTAAGAACGACACCTGTGATATCTAGTTGTTCATTGAACTCCTTGGCAACGTTAGCAGCTTCCTGACCAATCATGCTATCTACAACCAAGAGAATTTCGTTTGGATGAGCAAAATCTTTAATATCATGCAATTCTTGCATGAGAGTCTCGTCAATCTGCAAACGACCAGCCGTATCAATCAAGACATAGTCATTCTTATTGGCACGCGCTTGTTCCAAACCATTTCTGACAATCTCAACCGCCGGTGTATCTGTACCCATATCAAAAACAGGAACATTGATTTGTTGTCCCAAAGTCTTCAACTGGTCAATGGCTGCTGGACGATAGATATCCGCAGCAATCATCATTGGACGGGCTTCTTGTTCTTTAATCAGCTTATTAGCCAATTTACCAGCAAAGGTTGTTTTACCAGCCCCTTGAAGACCAACCATCATAATGATTGTTGGAATCTTTGGAGATTTCTCAATTTCAGATGTTTCAGACCCAAGAATATCTGTCAATTCTTCATTAACGATCTTGATGATTTGTTGCGAAGCATCAAGAGTATCAATGATTTCGTGACCTACAGCACGTTCACGAACACGTTTAATGAATGTCTTAACAACTGGTAGGGCTACGTCTGCTTCAAGAAGTGCCAGACGAATCTCTTTAGTGACTTCTTGAACTTCTTTCTCTGAAAGTTTTCCTTTACGTCTTAAATTTTTGAAAACGCCTTGCAAGCGTTCCGTTAAGCTTTCAAAAGCCATATATCATTTCCTCTCTTAATTTCTGCTTGAATCTAATCTCTATTATCAATGCTGCTAAGCACAGCAATTTGTTCCTGAAGATAGCTATCGTCTGGGTATTTTTCCATAATATCATCAAAAATTTGACTACGAACGATGTAATCTGAATACATATGTAGTTTCATCTCGTAAGCTTCTAAAATCTTCTCAGTACGCTTGATGTTATCATATACAGCCTGACGACTCACACCAAATTCCTCGGCAATTTCTGCCAAACTATAATCATCCGCATAATATAGCTCAATATAGTTCATCTGCTTATCTGTTAACAAGGCTGCATAGAACTCAAAAAGGGCATTCATGCGATTGGTTTTTTCAATTTCCATAAGCTCCATTTTACCATAAAATCATGGTGTTAGCACCATTCTTGTGCAGAAAAAAGCCGTGACTGTTAATTGTTCTCCAAATAAAATTCAAAACGGTCGCCAACATAGTAACTTCGTACATATTCGAAAGCCTGCCCGTCTTGGAGGAAGGAAATCTGTGTCAAACTCAAGAGAGCATCACCGATCTTAACCTTTAGGTGCTTGGCTAGACTACTATTGGCCAAACTGGCTGATATGGTCTGCTGACTTTTCCCTATTTCATAGCCATTATCAGTTAAGGTTTTGAAGAAGTGTTCGGTAATGTCTGATTCCTTAAAACCTCGGATAATTTTCTCAGGGATACTAGCAATCTCATAGGCAACTGGAATGTCATCGGCAAAGCGAACACGTTCCATACGAATGACATAGGACTGCGGTAAAACACCTAAATTCTTGATTTCAAATTCATTGGGATGTACACGTTGATAAGAAATAAGCTCACTAGATGGTTTCTTGCCTTGGGATTTGACAATCTCAGTAAAACTCGTAGTTCCACGCATCTTTTCCTTAACTCGACTGCTAGCCACAAAAGTACCACTGCCTGGTTTGCGTTCTAAAATCCCCTCATCCACTAAAAGTGTTATGGCCTGACGAACAGTCATACGACTCACATCAAAAGTCTCGCAAAGATCTCGCTCGCTAGGGAGACGTTGCCCGATTTTCCAAGTACCATCATCAACATCTTCCTTAATCTTATCATGTATGCGAATATACGCTGGTAACATCTAATACCCCCTTCTGTACCCCTATTTTACAAAAAAAGGGACAGAATTGTAAAGAAGAGTAAGAGACTTACAGTTTCTCGTATAAATCTAGGTGCTAAGTCCATAAATTTGTGATACAATGATTGCATAAGAAAGAGTCCATGTGTGACGTAAAAAGAAAGGGTAATAATGACTGACATTTCTACTTTGAATGATGTGCAGAAAATCATTGTTCTAGACTATGGTAGCCAATACAATCAGCTGATTGCACGTCGTATTCGTGAATTTGGTGTTTTCTCTGAATTGAAGAGCCATAAAATTACCGCTGATGAAGTCCGTGCCATCAATCCTATCGGTATCGTACTTTCTGGTGGTCCTAACTCTGTTTATGCCGAAGATGCATTTGGTATTGACGAAGAGATTTTGGAACTTGGTATTCCTATTCTTGGTATCTGTTACGGAATGCAACTTTTGACCCACAAACTCGGTGGTAAAGTTGTTCCTGCTGGTGAAGCAGGTAACCGTGAGTATGGCCAATCAACACTTCGCCTTCGTACCCAATCAGAACTCTTTGCAGGAACTCCTGAAGAACAAGTTGTTCTTATGAGCCACGGTGATGCAGTTACAGAAATTCCAGAAGGTTTCCATCTTGTTGGTGACTCAGTAGATTGCCCATTCGCCGCGATGGAAAATACTGAGAAAAACTTCTATGGTATTCAATTCCACCCAGAAGTTCGTCACTCTGTATATGGTAATGATATCTTGAAAAACTTTGCTTTTGGTATCTGTGGTGCCAAAGGTGACTGGTCAATGGCTAACTTCGTAGATATGCAAATTGCACAAATCCGTGAAACAGTTGGTGACCGTAAAGTCCTTCTTGGACTCTCAGGTGGGGTTGACTCATCTGTTGTTGGTGTCCTTTTGCAAAAAGCTATCGGAGATCAATTGACATGTATCTTCGTTGACCACGGTCTTCTCCGCAAAGGTGAAGGTGACCAAGTTATGGAGATGCTTGGAGGTAAATTTGGCCTTAACATTATCCGTGTTGATGCTTCTAAACGCTTCCTTGACCTCTTGGCTGGTGTTGATGATCCTGAGAAAAAACGTAAAATCATTGGTAACGAATTTGTTTACGTCTTTGATGACGAAGCAAGCAAACTTAAAGGTGTAGACTTCCTAGCTCAAGGGACACTTTACACTGATATTATTGAATCAGGTACTGAGACAGCTCAAACAATCAAATCTCACCACAACGTTGGTGGTCTTCCAGAAGACATGCAATTTGAATTGATTGAACCACTTAATACCCTCTTTAAAGATGAAGTTCGTGCCCTTGGTACTGAAATGGGAATGCCTGATGAAGTCGTTTGGCGTCAACCTTTCCCAGGACCAGGACTTGCCATCCGTGTTATGGGTGAAATCACTGAAGAGAAACTTGAAACCGTTCGTGAGTCTGATGCTATCCTTCGTGAAGAAATTGCCAAAGCTGGTCTTGATCGTGATGTATGGCAATACTTCACTGTTAACACAGGCGTTCGTTCTGTCGGTGTTATGGGTGATGGCCGTACTTACGACTACACTATCGCTATCCGTGCTATCACTTCAATCGACGGTATGACAGCTGACTTTGCGAAACTTCCATGGGAAGTTCTTCAAAAGATTTCTGTTCGAATCGTTAACGAAGTTGACCACGTTAACCGTATCGTCTACGATATTACAAGTAAACCACCTGCAACTGTAGAGTGGGAATAAAATATAAACCTAATTTAAAGTGACTTGATTGATTTAACAGCAT